>JAFLUV010000014.1 GCA_022508635.1 Prevotellaceae bacterium | reverse complement strand
TTCACTCGAGTGAACAGGGCAATTCACTCGGGTGATCTTAAACATCCACTCGAGTGATCCTGAACACCCACCCGAGTGGGAAGAAAAAGGCACTCATGTGTATCTATCAGTTATCACATTGCGAATATACCGAAAGGCTAGATAAGATTTCTGTTGTCAAAGAATTTTGTCAGTTGCCGTTGGTGGTTAGAGATAAAAAACGGCAAAAAGAGGTCAGAAGTTGTCCTGCTTGCGAATGACGAAAAGCTTGTCGTTGGGGCGAACCTTGGCGGGAACGGGCACGCTGACGCGCCAGCCTTGGCAAGCAACTTCGACGGGACGCAGGTCATATCGTATCTCGCCGACCACAGCACGGAGAGCACCGGTAGTAGGTCCCGTCACCAGGATGCTGTCGCCCACCTGAAGTTCACAGGCCTCTATCTTGAATTCCGCCACCTGCAACCTTGAATAGTAGCGCACGACACGTCCGCAGAGCACCTTGCGCTCGGTAGCCTTCGAACCATGGCAGTCGTTCCACTCCATAACGGTCTTGCCCAAGTAGTAACCATCCCAAAAGCCGCGGTTAAAGACACGTGCCAGACGCTCGTCCCACTCATCGAGACGGCTCAGGAAAGCCTCCTTGCCCAACCCGGGCGACGTAAGCGCCTGGACGGCCTCACGGTAACAGCGAACCACCGTGTCGACATACTCCGGCCCTCGCGCCCTACCCTCTATCTTGAAGACGCGCACTCCAGCCTCCACCATCTTGTCAAGGAAGCGGATAGTCTTCAAGTCGCGGGGCGACATGATGTATTTGTTCTCGATGTCAAGCTCCGTACCCGTCTCCACGTCCTGCACCGTATAGCGCCGGCGGCAGAGCTGCATGCACTCGCCACGGTTGGCAGAGCGTCCCCAATTGCTCTGGCTCAGGTAGCACTTGCCACTGACAGCCATGCAGAGCGCCCCGTGGCAGAACATCTCTATGCGCACGGGCTTCCCGCCGGGACCGCAGATACCCTCCCGCTCGACGGCACGGTATATCTCCGCCACCTGCTCCATGCTCAGCTCGCGTGCCAGCACCACGACGTCGGCAAAACGCGAGTAAAAGCGCAGCGACTCCACGTTGCTGATGTTCAGCTGAGTGCTTAGGTGCACCTCTAAACCTATCTGCCTGCAGTAGAGCATGACCGCCACATCGCTGGCAATGACTGCCGTGATGCCGGCACGCAACGCTGCGTCCAGTATACGGCGCATCAAGGGCAGATCCTCACCATAGATGATGGTGTTGACCGTCAGGTAGCTCTTGATGCCGAAGCGACGCGTCTCCTCGGCTATGCGCCGCAAGTCGTCGATGACGAACGTACCAGCAGAATGCGCACGCATGTTCAAGTTCTCTATGCCGAAGTACACACTGTCGGCTCCGGCACGAATAGCCGCCGCCAGACACTCTGGCGAGCCCACGGGAGCCATTATCTCAAGTTCTCTACTCATTGTACGATTTGGATGATCTCACGGCACAGGACAGCACATAGGACAGTCCCGGCAGCTTCGATGGTCTAATACATGCTCTCAGCCTGCAAAGGTACGCATTTTTCACCCGTCACGCAAAATTATAGGTCCCGAATTATGAATTATGAATTATATGTCGTACCTTTGCAGCCGCTAAAACAAAATGTGGATAGATTTGGGCTGCTTGCAACCACAGAAAAAAATGCTAAAACGAGGACTGCCGCAGAGCACCCCATGCATTTTTACCCCGTTTCTTTCCCCATACAAGTATACATTATATAATATATAAAGAACTACTACGACTATGGGCTATTTGTTCACCTCGGAGTCTGTCTCCGAAGGCCATCCCGACAAGGTGGCCGACCAAATCAGCGATGCAGTACTGGACAAGCTACTCGCCTTCGACCCCGAATCGAAGGTGGCATGCGAGACCCTCGTCACTACAGGGCAGGTAGTACTCGCCGGCGAGGTAAAGACACAAGCGTATGTCGACCTGCAGCGCATCGCACGTGAAGTCATCAACCGCATCGGCTATACTCGCAGCGAATACATGTTCGAAGGCAACAGCTGCGGCGTACTCTCCGCCATACACGAACAAAGCGCCGACATCAACCGCGGTGTGGATCGCGCCAACCGTGCCACACAAGGTGCTGGAGACCAAGGCATGATGTTCGGCTACGCCACCAACGAGACCGAGAACTACATGCCGCTAAGCCTCGACCTGGCACACCGGCTGCTCCGCGTGCTCGCCGACATCCGACGCGAAGGCAAGCAGATGACCTACCTCCGTCCCGACGCAAAGAGCCAAGTAACCATAGAGTACAGCGACAGGGGCATACCCCAGCGCATTGACACCATCGTCATTTCCACCCAGCACGACGAGTTCGACACCGACCAGGCCATGCAACAGCGCATTGCACACGACGTGCACGAGATACTCATTCCCCGCGTCATCCAAGGCATACAGGCCGAACACATACGCCGCCTCTTCAATGACAACATCACCTACCACGTCAACCCCACCGGCAAATTCGTCATCGGCGGACCGCACGGCGACACCGGACTCACAGGCAGGAAAATCATCGTTGACACCTACGGTGGCAGAGGCGCACATGGCGGTGGCGCATTCAGCGGCAAAGACCCTTCGAAGGTAGACCGCTCTGCAGCCTATGCTGCACGCCACATTGCCAAGAACATGGTAGCGGCAGGCGTAGCAGACGAGATGCTCGTCCAGCTTAGCTACGCCATCGGCGTGGCAGAGCCCGTCAGCATCTACGTCAATACCTACGGCAAAAGCCACATAGCACTCACCGACGGAGAGATAGCCCAAAAGATAAAAGAGATTTTCACCCTCACCCCATATGCCATCGAACAACGGCTGAAGCTCCGCAACCCCATCTACGAAGAGACGGCAGCTTACGGACACATGGGACGCAAGCCACGCATCGTCACCAAACGTTTCGAGTCCCTTTACCACGAAACAAAGGAACTGACCGTAGAACTCTTCACTTGGGAAAAACTCGACTACGTGGACAAGATTAAAGCCATCCTCTTGTAAGCCCCGCCTATCACTATGAACAATAAAACACACAAGATATGCGTCTATTGTGCCAGCAGTACCCAAATAGACGACCAGTATTTCCGGGACGCACGTTGCTTGGGCAAGCTGATGGCCAAAGCAGGCGTGACACTGGTAAACGGCGCCGGCAATATGGGACTCATGGCCGAGACTGCCGACGGATGTCTCGAAGCAGGCGGACATGCCATAGGCATCATACCTTCTTTTATGATAAAGGAGGGGTGGTGCCACGAAGGCATGACCGAAATCATCGAGACTACCGACATGCACACCCGGCAGAGGCAAATGGCAGAGATGAGCGACGGCGGCATCTTCCTGCCGGGAGGCTGTGGTACCTTTGCCGAACTCATGGAGCTCATTACATGGAAGCAGCTGGGACTCTACCTCAAACCCATTGTCATACTCAACACCGGAGGCTACTACGACTCTATGCTCAACACGCTGTACCTGGCTGTAGCGCAAAACTTCATGCGCCCACAGCACGCCGACCTCTGGCGCGTAGCCTCAACACCTGATGCCGCACTCCAAATGGCACTTGATACTCCGCTTTGGGACACCAGCATACGCCGCTTCACCAAGATATGAACCGACTGGACACCATCCCACTATCCGTCGAACCACCCCTCACGGTGCAGGACCTGACATCCTTGGACAATTACAGTTTCTTCCGGGACGACACCTTGTTGCATACTGAAGTGCACCATACCTACGGCTACACCGCTATGGTCATACCCTACCGCCTACGACACGACGGGTGGACAGGGATGCTCTTGCTAATATGTCTGCTGCTCGCTGCAGAACTACTGTTACGCATCCGCGGAAAGTTCAGCGAGCTATTGCGTACCATATTCCTTCCCACACCCAAGGAGATACCCGCCAATGACATCCTTCTCCGCAAATCCACACAATTCATAGCCGTCGTGCTTTTGTCCCTCACAGCAACGATCGTTACCTTCGTCTGTACACAGCATGACGCCGAATACTTCCCCTTTCCCGAAACTCCATATATCCTTCTGCTCGCCTTCCTTACGGCATGGCTTATCTATTTCATAGTGAAAAGACTCACATTGGGATTTGTCTTCTGGATATTTTTTACGCACGAAAAAATCATTACATGGTCTCGGGTATACTCCTTCATTCTCATCTTGGAAGCCCTGCTCTCGTTTCCCGTCGCGCTCATTGCCATCTTTCTCCCTATTCTTCCCGACACAATGATGCTTATTGTTAGTCTTTCCATTATCTTGGTCAAGATTTTGTCATTTTATGAGATTTGGAAGATATTTTTATCGTATTTGCATGGTGTTTTACATTTAATTATATATTTTTGCAGTCTGGAACTCGCTCCCCTGCTCATTTTGTTGCAGTCTTTGGCATCTTCCGACTGGCTCAAGGCAGTAAAGATTTAGAGAAAAATAACGACAATATATGATAAAGAAAATACTCATATCCCAGCCCGAACCCGCTTCGGCAAATTCTCCCTACCACGACATAGCAAAGCGTCACAACGTAGAGGTTGTGTTCCGCCCCTTTATCAAAGTGGAGACCCTTACGCCAAAGGAGTTCCGTGCACAAAAGATATCAATTCTGGATCACACAGCGACCATCTTTACCTCGCGTCATTCCATAGACAATTTCTTCCAACTGGCAAAGGAAATGCGTATTTCCATACCCGAGAACATGAAATACTTTTGCATTACCGAAACCGTGGCACAATACATCCAAAAGTATGTGCAGTACCGCAAGAGGAAGGTTTTTTTCGGTACGACTGGCAAGATGGACGACCTGCTACCCACTATACTGAAACACAAGAACGAACGTTATTTCCTGCCCATGAACGACGTGCACAGCACAGACTTTAGCAATTTGCTTGATAGCAAAAATATCATGCACTCGATTGGCATCATGTACCGCACTGTGAGCAATGACTTCTCCGAGGACGAACCCTTCGACTACGACATGCTTGTTTTTTTCAGCCCAAGCGGAGTCCAATCGCTCATGAAGAATTTCCCCGACTTCAAGCAAGGCAACATCGTTATCGGCACGCTTGGCCCTGCCACTGCCAAGGCCGTCCGCGACGCTGGGTTGCGCCTTGACATCGAAGCCCCGTCTCCACAATATCCCAGTATCTCCTCAGCCATTGACGATCATCTGCGCAAGGTTAATGGATAGCCTCGTCCACCATACCCTTGGCAAAGAAGAGCGTCTGTGTAGCCGTAAGGCTATAGAAGAATTGTTCCGAGGTAAACACAAATCCATCGCAGCCTACCCTGTCCGTGCTGTTTTCATGCAGAGCGAACAGGCAGGCATCCGCATCATGGTATCCGTCTCGAAACGTTACTTCAAGCGCGCAGTCAAACGAAACCGTATCAAGCGGCAATTGCGTGAGGCCTACCGCCAGCAGAAAGAATTGTTATTGCCACAGACGGGAGGGCTGGACATCGCTTTCCTCTGGACCTCTGCCGACTTGCTACCCACGACCAAGGTTTTCCAGAAGATTCGCAACATCTTGTTGCGAATCCATGAAGCCACTGCTGGAATCTCTGTAATTGAAAATTGAAGACTGCAACACAAATGCTATCACAGCTACTCATCCTACCCATCCGCTTCTACCAGCGGTTTATCTCTCCCTTAACCCCAGCCTCATGCCGTTTTATACCCACATGCAGCCAATATGCTGTCGAGGCGCTGCACAAGTATGGTCTGTTCCGAGGCTCGTGGCTTGCTCTATGCCGACTACTCCGTTGCCATCCTTGGGGAGGAAGCGGTTACGATCCCGTACCATAGCATGAGCCGACCACTTCGGAGTAATGGAAAAAACGGTTGCAAGCAATTGAAACCGCCACCAAAGCACAATCATGACATATATTGATTTCCATACTCACAGCAGAGCAGTCCCTGCCGACACCATTGCAGTCGTAGACGGGCTTGATACTTGGGGTATCCATCCTTGGCATGCGGATGAAGCCTGCATCGTACCCGACCTCTCGAAAATACTTGCTGTTGGAGAGTGTGGACTGGACGGCCTGCACGGTCCATCAATAGAGGTGCAACAGCAGACACTACGCAAGATGGTGGCACTTGGAGAAGCATACGGGAAGCCTCTCATCATTCACTGTGTCAAGAAACTTGACACCTTGCTACACCTGAGTCATGAGCTGAAGCACACAATGCCTTGGATGCTCCACGGCTTCCGAGGAAAACCACAACAGTTACATTCACTCCTATCTGCTGGTTTTTACATAAGTTTCGGCTTTTGTTACAATAAAGAAAGCTTACGCCTCTGTCCACCAAAATACCTTATGCTCGAAACGGACAACGACGCGCGCCCCATCTCCCTATTATATCGTTCTGTAGCAGACACGCTCGGAATCAGCCTCCCCTCCCTGTGCACGCAGATGGCAGAAAACTACCATACCTTTTTCCGGAAAGAAACCAGTTCGAAGACAAAACATTGTCGCTACACACAAAAAATAACACAAAGAAGCTGACATTTCAGCTTTTCTTTGTATCTTTGCGTGCAAATAAATAACATATCACTTATGGACTTCAACAGAATCACTGCTGCCGAAGCCGCAGCACTTATCCAGAACGGACAGACTATAGGCCTGAGCGGCTTCACACCAGCCGGTACGGCAAAATGCACACCTGCAGAAATTGCAAAGAAAGCAGAAGCGGAGCACGCTGCAGGACGCCCTTTCAAAATTAGCATCTTCACAGGAGCCAGCACAGGGCAGAGCTGCGACGGCGATCTCTCGAACGCCGATGCTATTGATTTTCGTGCACCATATACTACTAACTCCGACTTCCGCAAGAATGTCAACAAGAACACTCTCCGCTATTCCGACCTGAACCTCTCTAATATGGCGACCCAGATACGCCAAGGTTATTTAGGAGAAATCAACTGGGCCATCATTGAAGCTTGTGCTATAGAGAAGGTCGGCTCCAAAGCACATATCTATTTGACTGCTGCAGGCGGTATCAGCCCAACTGTATGCAGCCTTGCCACAGAGGGAATTATCATAGAACTCAATGCTTTCCACAGCCCTAACAGCAAGGGTATCCACGATGTATATGAAATAGAAAATCATCCCTTCCGCAAGCCCATCATGATAACGAAGGCTAGCGACCGCATTGGTAAACCCTATGTTGAGGTTGATGCTGACCGCATCGTAGGTATCGTCGAATGCAACATTCCCGATGAGGCACGCAGTTTCAAGGATGCTGACCCCATCACAACACAAATCGGGCAGAACGTAGCAGACTTTCTGCTCCTCAACCTCAAAAAGGGTCTCATCCCAAAGACATTCCTCAACCTGCAAAGCGGTGTAGGTAGCGGCGCAAATGCCGTACTCGGTGCCCTTGGCCAATGCCCCGAGGTACCCAACTTCAACATCTACACCGAGGTACTGCAAGACGCTCCCGTCAGCTTGATGAAACAAGGCCGTGTACTCTCGGCATCTACATGTTCACTGACAGTTACCAATGAATGCCTGCTTGACATCTACGACAACATCGATTTTTTCAAGGACAAGCTCGTATTGCGTCCATCAGAGATAAGCAACTGCCCAGAGGTTATTGCCCGCATTGGTGTCTGCGCTTTGAACACAGCCATCGAGTGTGACCTCTATGGACACGTAAACAGTACGAAGATATGCGGTACGAAGATGATGAACGGCATCGGCGGCTCTGCAGATTTTGCTGCCAACGCCTATCTCTCAATCTTCACCTGCGGTTCAACAACAAAAGGCGGTGCCATCTCAAGTATCGTGCCTTTTGCCAGCCACATTGACCACACCAACCACTACATCGATGCCGTCATTACTGAGTACGGCGTGGCTGATCTGCGTCACAAGAACGACATGCAAAAAGCAGAGGAACTCATCAAGGTTGCGCATCCTGACTATCGTCCCATACTGAAGGACTACCTGAAATATGCAGAAAAGCGTAGCGGACATACACATCACGAACTGTCGGCTGCCTTTGCCATGCATGATACTTTCCTCCGCAAGGGAGACATGCATTTGACAGATCTCGCCGAATACATCAAATAGCCCCATTCAACGCACCATATTAATTCAAGATACGGGAAGTAAGATAGCGAAAGCAGGGGCGTTATTGTTAAAAAAATGCAATAATTGTCCCTGTCTTTTTCTTATTTGTACAAATTGTCGTATCTTTACGTGCTATGAACTACGAATGGAGCTATATTCCACCCTCGGAAGCAGAGCTGCGGCTTGCGGAAAAGATGGCTTCAGAACTGAAAATCAGTCCTGTTCTTGCTCGTGTATTGATACAGCGCGGCATAACAGACACACAGGAGGCACACAAGTTTTTCCGGCCACAGCTCGCAGACCTGCATGACCCCTTCCTATTCCAAGACATGCAGAAAGCTGTCAACCGCCTGAACGAAGCATTGGGCAGAAAGGAACGTATCCTTATCTATGGTGACTACGACGTAGACGGTTGCACTGCTGTGGCATTGGTATACCGCTTCTTGCAGCAGTTCTATAGTAACATTGACTATTATATCCCCGACCGCAATGAAGACGGGTACGGCGTTTCGTGCAAAGGTGTGGACTATGCCTGCGAGACAGGTGTCGGCCTTATCATCGTACTCGACTGTGGCATCAAGGCTATCAAAGAGATAGCATACGCCAAGGAGAAGAACATTGACTTCATCATCTGCGATCATCACATGCCAGGCGACGAACTGCCGCCTGCTGTAGCTATCCTTAATGCAAAGCGTGCGGACAACACCTATCCCTACGAGCATCTCTGCGGTTGCGGCGTAGGCTTCAAACTCATGCAGGCGTTCGCTATCAGCAACGGCATAGAGTTCTCGCAGCTCATCCCCCTGCTTGACCTTTGCGCTATCAGCATTGCTGCAGACATTGTTCCCATTATGGGAGAAAACCGCATTTTGGCGTATCACGGCCTACGCCAGCTAAACAGTGCGCCCAGCGTTGGCATCAAGGCACTCATGGAAGTATGCGGACTGAAAGATAAGGAGATTTCTTTGGGCGACATCACTTTCAAGATTGGGCCGCGCATCAACGCTTCCGGACGTATGCAGACTGGAGGAGAAGCTGTGGCGCTCCTTATCGAAAAAGACTATCAGACAGCACGAGATCATGCCGAACGCATCAACGACTACAACGAGCAACGCAAGGATTTGGACAAGAGTATGACCGAGGAGGCAAACCGTATCGTCATGACTTTGGAGCATCGCCGTGAGCACAAATCTATCGTCCTTTTTAACGAGGAATGGCATCGCGGTATTATCGGCATTGTTGCCTCTCGCCTGACCGAAGTTTTTTACAAGCCCAGTGTTGTACTGACCGAGGGTGACGATGGCATGGCTACTGGATCTGCACGCAGTGTACCAGGGTTCGACGTCCATAAGGCTATTGAAAGCTGTGCTGACCTGCTCACAAATTTCGGCGGACACACATACGCTGCAGGCTTAAGCTTACCGGTGGCGAACATTCCTGCCTTTCGTCGTCGTTTCGAGGAATATGTAGAGCGACACATACAACCAGAGCAGACCAACGCTATCCTGCGCATCGATGCTGTTGTGGACTTCCGCGACATCAACCGCCGCATCGTTGCCGATATCAAGCGATTTGCACCTTATGGTCCTGACAACCAAAAACCGCTCTTTTGCACACGCAAGGTCTATGACTACGGCACGAGCAAGGTTGTAGGGCGCGACCAAGAGCATATCAAACTGGAACTTGTGGACTCCAAGAGCTGCAACGTAATGAATGGTATTGCCTTTGGCCAAAGTTCACAGGCACGCTACATCAAGACGAAACGTGCCTTCGACATTGTATACAACATCGAGGAGAACACATACAAGCGCGGAGAGATACAGTTATTGATAGAAGACATCAAACCCCGAGCATAGGGCAAAGGAGGAAAGGATGCAGTATCGTTCTATCCTTCGTCAGTATTGGGGTTACGATGATTTTCGTGGCATACAACGGCAGATCATAGAGAGCATTGGCGCTGGGCGCGATACCCTTGGCCTCATGCCTACGGGTGGAGGCAAGAGCATCACATTCCAAGTACCTGCTCTTGCGATGAAGGGACTATGTATTGTCATTACGCCACTCATCTCGCTCATGAAGGATCAGGTCGAAAGCCTGCGACACCATGGCATTAAGGCTGCTTTCATTAACAGTTCCATGCCACATGAGGAAGTACTCACCACTTTGGACAACAGCATCTTTGGTGCCTATAAATTTCTCTATATATCTCCGGAACGCCTTTCCAGCCCAATCTTTCAAGACAAGCTACAACGGATGAAAGTATGTTTCATTACAGTAGACGAGGCGCACTGCATATGCCAGTGGGGCTATGATTTCCGACCATCTTATCTTGACATTGTCCGCATCCGCGAGCTCTTGCCACAATGTCCCGTGCTGGCGCTCACTGCCACGGCGACGCCCGATGTAGTCGACGACATTCAGAAGAGATTACTCTTTCGCAAAAAGAATATTCTGAAGATGAGTTTTGAGCGTCGGAATCTCGCGTATATGGTGCAGCGGGAAGACACCATGCTGGACGGTATCCTGCACGCGCTTCAGGCCATCCCCGGCTCTTGCATCATTTATACCCGTAGCAGGCGAAGATGCCGCGAATTGGCAAGAGATTTATGTGAAATGGGGCTACCCGCCACTTTCTACCATGCAGGATTAGACAACATACAAAAGAGTGAACGGCAGGAACGCTGGCATCGAGGCGAGATACGTATCATGGTGGCGACCAATGCCTTTGGTATGGGCATAGACAAACCGGACGTACGCCTTGTGCTACATGCGGATATCCCCGATTCCATCGAGGCTTATTTCCAAGAGGCTGGCCGTGCCGGTCGTGATGGCAAGGAAGCTTTTGCCATCCTCATCACCGATGGCAAGGAGCGCGTGCGCGCCGCACAGCGCCTTGCTCATCAGTTTCCGACAATAGAATATGTGCGTGATGTCTACGAACTACTCTGTTGTTTCTTAAGTATTGCCATTGGTGACGGTATGCGCGTCACGCGTGAATTCGACATCAACAAGTTCTGCATCACCTTCCATCACTATCCCACGATGGTCACCAGCGCTATCGACCTACTGGAAAAAGCTGGTTACATTAAGTACCACAACGAAGATGATGCCTGCAGCCGCTTGCGTATCGATACTACACGCACCGAGCTATTTCGCACGCTCGACCCCACGAGTGAACGTATCATCCTCTCTGTATTACGGCATTACGGCGGCATCTTCGTGGACTATACATACATTGACGAGGACACGCTGAGCCGGGATACGGGACTGCCACTCGATATTATCTACCAGACACTCAGACTCCTCGCCCAGCGCCAACTACTCTCTTTCATTCCCCGCAAGCACATGCCACATGTTACCTTCCTGTGCCGCCGCGTGGACAAGGACGAGATATCCCTTTCCCCACAGATATATCAAGACCGGCACAAACGGTACACACAGCGTCTCAACGCAATGCTGCAATATGCTGATCGCGATGCCAACTGCTGCCGTAGCCGCATGTTACTGAGTTATTTCGGGGAGTGCGCTACACAGGATTGCGGCGTGTGTGATGTCTGCCGAAATCGGCGTGAACAGAATCTATCGGAAGATGCGTATTGCACCCTGCGCGCTCACATCATCACCCAGCTCCAGCAAGAACCAGCTGCCATAGGAAGCCTTGATGTCACAGGCTTCAGCAACGCACTGATAGAATACACGATTGACCGCATGCGTGCCGCAGGAGAGATTATTTTTGACGATTCGTTTTTACGTATCGCGCCAAAACCCTAATGTCTCATAAAGTGCAAACAAGTGAAATAATATGATTTTCAATGAATTCAGCCTAATTTACAAAAAGTAGTCTAAATTTATTTTTAGCATTATAACCTACAGATCCCGCATTACCATAATAACACGATAGGCAGCACGGAACTCACTTTTAGCAAGCCTGCCACCATCGGCCAGTTGATAATTGGGATTCTCTGTTGTTAACTGCAAATAGGGTACAGCAGGCCCAGGATCCTGTACCATTTTGATCATGAAACGCCCGTCGTTTGTCTGCACCAAATAAGGGACTCCGGCACGAAAATCCTCATAACGCCCTAAAGATTCCCCAACTCCCACATAGTCGCCATCCTGGATACGAGGTAACATGCTGTCGCCATGACAGCGAAAAACAAATTTAATATCGCGTCGCGGCATCTGCACAGGCACCAGTCGTTCCTCTTCATCTACCTGCGGCACTTCGCCCTGAGAAGGACGCATGCCCGCTGCAAAGAAAGAAGTGGCTCCGCTCGACGCTGTGGTAGAATCGCCGTTCGTAGCAGGTTGTCCTATGGAGAACTCCATATCATCCTCGTCGTCCACTTCAGCTGGTAACGGCAAAGAACCAGAAGAGATCGATGCATCGCCACCACGCAACCAACTGCGATCCTCCTGCGGGAAGCGAGATATAATGGCTTCTATGCCACGGTGCGGAATATGGTCGCGGTAAACCCAATTGTTGACGACCTGCGGCGAAACACCTATCATGTCCGCCAGATGAGAACGGTTACGACAATAACGCTCTACCAAAATTGCAATCTTTTCCTCTACTGTCATACGATCTTGTTTTGTTTGTGTTTGCAAAGTTAAAACAAAATAATGAAATTCACCAAGAATTTGACGTATTTTTTACACAATTGGTGCGAACATCTTTTTTTCAAAACAAAAGAAGCATAGAAAAATACGCTGATCTTTGCATCGCTTTTTTTTTTTCGTAACTTTGCGAAGAAATTTATGGAGTTGCCTCGTCTTGGCAAAGGAAGGCGTCCCCTCATGCCTTGCTTCTGGCTTTTACCAACTTCGGACACACTAAAACTAAACATAGATGAACAGCACAAGAAAAATCATTGGGATGGGCGAAACCATACTGGACATCCTCTTCCGTGGCGGACAGCCTATAGCGGCAGTACCCGGCGGCAGCACCTTCAACAGCATCATCAGCGTGGGGCGAACCGGTACGCCCTGCCACTTCGTGGGATACACCGGAGCCGACACCGTAGGCCGCCAAGTGATGGACTTCCTCTCTGACAACGGCGTGGACACGGAATTTTTCCAAATGCGACAGGGCGAGAAAAGTGCTGTCAGTCTCGCCTTCCTTTCCGACTCTGGCGATGCCTCCTATTCCTTCTACAACGAACCGCCCCACGTAGCAGACAGTTGGACACTGCCCGAAATGCACCGCGGCGACGTGTTGCTCTATGGCTCGTACTATGCCGTCTGCCCCGGCATGCGCCCGCAGGTGGAGCAGCTGCAACAGCGTGCTGCACGTGCCGATGCCATCGTCTTCTACGACCTGAATTTCCGGCGCAATCATCAACCGGAACTCGAAGCACTCATGCCCGCCATCTTGCAGAACTTCCGGCTGAGCACCATCGTGCGCGGCAGTGCAGACGATTTCGAGGTACTCTATAACTCGCGCGATGCGCGCGATATATATAATAGGAATATCAGTCCATGCTGCCCCTTCTTCATCTGTACGGCAGGCGCAGGACAGATCACCGTCTGCACCCCTACCGGCTGTTATGATTTCCAAGCACCGCTCATCAATGACGTAGTGAGCACCGTAGGCGCAGGCGACAACTTCAATGCCGGGCTGTCGTGCGCACTCGTCTGGCTTGATATCATGCCGGTCGACCTGATTTCGCTCGGCCGTGACAGCTGGCAACGCCTTGTCGACATCGCTTGTAGTTTCTCCCGACAAGTCTGCCGTAGCACCGAGAACTACATTGACAAGGAGTTTGCACAGACTGTCGCTAAAAAGTTTAATATTTAATGTCTTATACTATGAAAACCATTCTTACCACCTTACTCCTCTCTGCACTTGCTATCAGTAGCAATGCTGACGACAAGCTCGATGGCTTCCTCTTTTCACAGGCTTCCGCACCGGACGGCACAGAATGGCAGAGTCCAGAGAAACTCTCGCTGAACAAACTGTTACCACATGCCCATATTTTCCCCTTTGCCAACGCCGATGCAGCACGCAACGTCCTGCCGGAGGGATCAGACTTCTATCAAAGCCTTGACGGTACATGGAAGTTCCATTGGGCACCAACCCCCGAACAACGAATCCAAGGTTTCGCCGATTCATCCTACGATGTCTCATCCTGGGACGACATCATCGTACCGGGATGTTGGAACGTACAGGGACTGGGCAAACACGGAGAAATGAAGTACGGTGTGCCCATCTACGTCAACCAACCTGTCATCTTCTACCACGAGGTACGAAAGGACGACTGGCGCGAAGGAATCATGCGTGAACCAAAGGATCAGCGCTGGACAACCTATAAGTACCGTAACGAAGTGGGAGCCTACAGACGCTCTTTCACCTTGCCAGCCACATGGAAAGGTCGTCAGGTCGTCATCAATTTCGATGGCGTGGACAGCTTCTTTTACCTTTGGATCAACGGCCATTATGTTGGTTTTAGCAAGAACAGCCGCAACACGGCACGCTTCGATATCACAGATTTCCTGCAACAGGGAGAGAACACTATAGCCGTAGAAGTCTACCGCAGCAGCGACGGGTCGTTCCTCGAAGCACAGGACATGTTCCGCCTGCCTGGCATCTTTCGTAGCACCTACCTCACAGCGATGCCACAGGTGCAAATCAACGACCTCGTTGTCCGCACCACGCAGCTTTCGGCAGAACAGGCAACCATCAGCATCGACCGCAAGCTGAGCAACCTCACGGAGAAAGTAAAGAAAGACCTGAAGATGACCTACACCGTCTATCCCGTTGCCCTATATTCCGACGAGACGGCCGACATGGTACACTCCTTCACAGTCGATGCACAGCCAATGACAAAGGGTTCCACCTCCTCGGCACAGACAACGTTCACCATCAAAAAGCCACTTCTGTGGAGCGCCGAAGCTCCGCACCGCTATGTCCTCGTGGCTCAGCTGAAGGACAAGAAAGGACGACTTCTGGACTGCACAAGCACGTATTTCGGCATCCGTACCGTCGAGATTAAGGATACGCCTGCCTCGGAAGATGAGTTCGGCTTGGCAGGTCGCTACTTCTACGTCAATGGAAAGCCCGTAAAACTGAAAGGTGTCAACCGCCACGAAACGAATCCCTCG
This sequence comes from Prevotellaceae bacterium, assembly GCA_022508635.1. Taxonomy (GTDB): domain Bacteria; phylum Bacteroidota; class Bacteroidia; order Bacteroidales; family Bacteroidaceae; genus Physcousia. The sequence continues at coordinate 6,726 of JAFLUV010000014.1, read as the reverse complement.
ACGGGTCATGCCATCACACGCGAACAGATGCTGGAAGAGGTGATGCTCATGAAACGCGGCAACATCAATCACGTCCGCCTCTCGCACTACAGTAACGATCCCTACTTCTACTACCTTGCCGACAAATATGGTCTCTACCTTGAGGACGAAGCCAACATCGAGAGCCACCAGTACTACTACGGCGAGGCCTCCCTTTCGCATCCCAAGGAATGGCGTGCCGCACACGTTGCAAGAAACATGGAGGCCGTCCGTGCCCACGTGAACCATCCCTGTATAGTCATCTGGAGTCTGGGTAACGAAGCCGGTCCCGGCGAAAACTTCGTAGCAGCATACAATGCCATCAAGGCCTTCGACACAAGTCGCCCGGTGCAGTACGAACGCAACAACGACATCGTCGACATGGGTTCGAACCAGTATCCATCGGTCGACTGGGTACGCTATGCCGTAAAAGGAACAGGCAAAGGCATCAAATACCCCTATCATATCTCGGAATATGCCCATTCCATGGGAAACTCTTTGGGCAACCTCGTTGACTATTGGGAAGCTATCGAGAGCACCAACTTCTTTTGTGGTGCCGCAATCTGGGACTGGGTGGATCAGGCAATAGACACCTACACGAAAGACGGTATCAAGTACTTCGGCTATGGTGGAGACCATGGCGACTGGCCCAATGACGGTATGTTCTGCATGAATGGCATCATGCTGCCAGACCTCACGCCAAAGCCGCAATACTTTGAAGTGAAGAAGGTCTACCAAAACGTAGGCGTGGCACTGAAGGGCGAAGCCGACGGTGCTAAGACCAATGCAAACATCACAATCTTCAACAAGAACTATTTCGAACCGATTTCATCGACCGACTATGACATTGTTGCCTGCCTTGTGCGAGACGGCAAGACAGTAAGAGAAGTAAGCATCCCTCTGCAGAACGACATCCAGCCTCGTAAGCAAATGCAGTGCTCCTGCCCTGTGGACATGGCAGAGGAGGGCGAGTACTTCCTCAATGTAGAGTTTCGCCTGAAGCGTGATATGCCATGGGCAAAACAAGGATTCGTACAGATGGCAGAACAGTTGGAACTTGGCGATACACGGCAATATGCCGACATCCCGCACGACAAGGATGCGAAACTCGAACTGACAAAAGAAGCTGGCAAGATAGTCGTCAAGGGCAACAACTTCAACATCACCTTTGACAACAAGACGGGAAGCCTGTGCGCAGTGCAATACGGAGGACAGACCTTCTTCGAGAACTCCTCGCTGCTGTTGTCCGCATTTCGTGCACCTGTTGACAACGACAATTGGGCGAGAGACCAATGGTTCCAGCAGGGACTCTACGATTTACAGCATCGTGTCATTGGCGAACCTAAAGTTACCAAGAATCCCCACGGATCTATACTCATTCTTTATACTGTCGTAAGCCAGGCGAAGGGCAAAGGCGGAGTGAAATACCGCCCGGGCAAAGCGGGTCAGCCATACGATAGCGTTGCTGAAACGGCAGGCAACGGCGAGCCGGTATCTTTTACAACGATGCAGACATACGAAGTCCACCCAGACGGGACAATTGCCCTGGCAAGCAGCATCGTCACGAGCGATCCGGATCTGCCACTGCCTCGATTGGGTTATGAGATAAAGCTTCCTGCCCAATACGACCAGTACTCTTATTACGGGCGGGGACCCCTTAATAACTATAATGACCGCAAGACCGGTTCCTTCGTCGGTCTCTACCAAAGCACCGTCGCCGATCAGTTCGTTGCCTTCCCTAAGCCCCAGAGTATGGGTAACCGCGAGGATGTGCGCTGGTGTGCCTTGACAGACAAGAAGGGCAATGGCCTGCAGTTCATTAGCGGCAACAAGACGATGAGTACTTCTGCACTGCCTTGGAGTGCATTGCAAATGACCGTCGCTGCCCATCCTTACGAACTTCCGAAGAGCGATGGCACCTATCTCCATCTTGACTGCAAAGTGAACGGACTCGGTGGCAACAGTTGCGGACAAGGCGGACCATTGAAGCCAGACAGAGTCCTCGGGGCACTCCACCAGATGTCTCTCGTCATACGTCCCGTATCAAAGGACGATGATCTCTCGAAGCGTGCGCTGGTCAAGGCTTGGCCATTGTGTCCAGTGGCAATTATGCGAGACAAGGCAGGCAAAGTCACCATTCAGGGAGACTACGCTATGCGCAGCGACGTCGTTAAAATCAAATACCGTATCGGAAAAAGCAAAGAACAGGCCTATACCGAGCCTTTCAACCTGCGCGAGGGCGGAACGGTCGAGGCTTGGTATGCAGACGAAGCCGAGAGCCGCACGTCTGCCACTTTCCCCCGCATTGAGAACGTACCTGTCGAGGTGGTCTATGTGAGCAGCGAAGAAGGGCCTGGCGGCGAATATGCAAAAAACTTGGTGGACGGCGACCCGTCAACCATTTGGCACACCATGTATAGCATCACTGTACCGAAATATCCGCATTGGGTAGACTTCGACTGCAGCGAGGAGAAACTCATCAAGGGCTTCACCTATCTGCCTCGTCAGGACGGCAGCACCAACGGTAACATCAAGCAATACCGTCTGCAGCTCAGTACCGACGGAAAGACATGGTCAGAGCCTGTCTGCGAGGGTGAGTTTGACAATTCGTCAAAAGAGCAGAAAGTGATGCTGCCCAAGCCGCAGCGTGCCCGCTATATACGCTTCACGGCTCTCTCCAGTCGCAACGGCGCAGACTTTGCTTCAGGCGCAGAGTTCAACGTTCTGGCAGAGTAGAAACTAATAGATAATCATCTACTTAGACACATAAATCCCCATAAGTGCCAAAGAAACCATGAGGGCTGTATGGCTCCGTGCTTTTCTTGACACTTATGGGGATTCTGCGTTAAATAATGTTGCTTTTTGCTGTTTTTAGGGCGATGATGGGATGAGTTTCGATAAATATTCTTAATTTTGCGCGTTAATTATGTGAAAAGAGCAAACAAACAAAGATATGTCTAACGTAACGGTCAGCCAGGTTGCCACGAGAAAGGAGCTACGTGCTTTTGTCCGCTTCAATTATACCCTCTATAAGGATTGTCCGCAAGCAGTGCCAGATCTGTTGGAAGACACACTCGAGACCCTTGATTTCCGCTGCAACCCTGCTTTCCGATTCTGCGATGCGGCGTATTTCCTGGCACGTATCGACGGACGCATCGTAGGGCGTGTGGCTGCCATCATCAACCGTCGTGCCAACGAACGCTGGAGCAGGAACGAGGTGCGTTTCGGCTGGATAGACTTCATTGACGACCTAAACGTGAGCCGTGCTCTGCTCAATGCCGTGGAGCAATGGGGACGCGAGCGCGGCATGAACAGCATGGTAGGCCCGCTGGGCTTCACTGACCTCGACCCTGAAGGCATGCTTACCGAAGGCTTCGACCAGCTTTCCACCCTTTGCACCATATACAACTATCCCTATTATCCACAACACATGGCAGAACTGGGTCTTGTGCGAGAGACTGGATGGGTAGAGCGCAAGGTGTTTATTCCCAAAGGGGAGCACGCAGCAAACAACGACAAGTACTTCCTCGTGGCACAGATAGCCCAACGCCGCTACGGTTTCCGTCTCCGGCATTTCCACAGCAAGCGAGAGATAAGGACAGGCGGTTACGTCGAGAAAATGCTTGGAGTCATTAACCATGCCTATGCCAACCTTTATGGCTACAGTGAACTGGACGAGCAACAGATGAAGTGGTATGCCAAGCGCTTCCTGACGATGCTCGACCGTCGTTTCCTCTCTGTGGTGGAGAACGCAGAGGGCGAGATTATCGGTGTCGGCGTATGCATGCCCAGCTTGAGTCGCGCCGTGCAGAAGGCTGGAGGCAAGCTTTTCCCCTTCGGCTGGTGGCATATCGCCAAAGAACTGTGGCTCAAGCGCAAGCACCAGATACTGGATATGCTTTTAGTTGGCGTCCTGCCCGAATACCAAGACAAGGGAGCCAACGCCCTCCTTTTTGCCGACCTGATACCGCGCGGCATCAGCGGCGGCTACGAATGGGCGGAGACGCACCCGCAGCTGGAAGACAACTCTGCCAGTCAAAGCCAGTGGAAACATCTGGATTGCAGCATTCACAAGCGCAGGGCTGTCTATATAAGGGAGATTAAGGCGGACTAAACAGTATACTTTATGAATTCTACACAATACAGCGAGGATAACATACGACATCTCTCCGACATGGAGCATATCCGCACGCGTCCCGGCATGTACATCGGACGGCTGAGCGACGGTTCACAGGCGGAAGACGGTATCTATGTGCTGCTGAAGGAGGTCATCGACAATAGTATTGACGAGTTCAAGATGGGAGCAGGCAAGCGTATTGAGGTGGATATTGAGGAAAATCTGCGCGTGTCGGTTCGCGACTACGGACGCGGCATCCCTTTGGGCAAGCTCGTCGAAGCTGTCTCAATGCTCAACACCGGCGGCAAGTACGACTCGAAGGCTTTCCAAAAGAGCGTGGGACTCAATGGCGTAGGCCTGAAGGCCGTCAATGCGCTGAGCACGCGCTTCGAGGTACAGAGCTTCCGCGACGGACAGACACGCCGCGCTACTTTTAGCAAAGGCATCCAGGAGGAGGACATCACGGAAGCTACGCAGGACGAGAACGGTACGGCTGTCTTCTTCGAGCCCGACGCATCGCTCTTCAAACACTATGCTTTCCGGGGCGAATTCGTGGAAACAATGCTCCGCAACTACACGTATCTCAATACGGGGCTGACCATCATGTTCAACGGCCGGCGCATCCTGTCGCGCGACGGACTGAGCGACCTGCTTTCCGACCGCATGGACTACGATCCCCTCTACCCCATCATACACCTGCGCGGCGAGGACATAGAGATTGCTTTCACGCACACAAAGCAGAATGGCGAAGAATACTATTCCTTCGTCAACGGACAAAACACGACGTTGGGCGGCACACACCAGGCAGCTTTCAAGAAGTACATTGCCGAGGTCATCAAGGACTACAGCGGAAAAAACTATGAGTACACCGACATACGCAACGGTATCGTAGCTGCCATCAGCATCAACATACAGGAGCCGCTTTTCGAGAGCCAGACGAAAGTGAAACTGGGAAGCACAACGACCGAACCCGGTGGCGGCATCTCCATCGACAAGTTCATCGGAGACTTTGTCAGGGAACAGGTCGACAACTACCTGCACAAGAACACTGACGTGGCCGACATCATACTGCAAAAGGTAGCAGAAAGCGAGAAGCTGCGCAAAGAGATGGCGGGCGTGGCGAAGAAGGCTCGCGAAATGTCGAAGAAGGCGAACCTGCACAACCGCAAGCTGCGCGATTGCCGTGTGCACCTCTCCGATGTCAAGGGAGACCTGCAGGAGGAGAGCTGCATCTTCATCACCGAGGGAGACTCTGCCAGCGGAAGCATTACGAAGAGTCGCAACGTGAACACGCAGGCTGTCTTCAGCTTACGGGGAAAACCCCTCAACTGCCAGAAGCTGACCAAGAAAGTGGTATACGAGAACGAGGAATTCAACCTCCTGCAAGCTGCACTCAACATTGAGGACGGGCTGGACGGATTACGCTACAACAAGGTCATCGTGGCCACTGATGCCGACGATGATGGCATGCACATCCGCCTGCTCCTGCTTACCTTCTTCCTGAAGTTCTTCCCCGAGCTGGTTAAGAAAGGGCACGTCTTCGTCCTGCAGACACCGCTGTTCCGTGTCCGTGCCCGCAAGACGAAGGTGGGCAAGACCCGGATGAACGAAATCGAGGCGGAGCTGGCAGCACGCGAGGGTGGAAGCAGCGATGCCGACACATACGGCAGCGGCAAGCGCCCGCGTCACATCACCATATCGAAGGACTTCGTGACGCAGTACTGCTATTCCGAAGAGGAGCGGCTGCACGCCATAGACAGCCTCGGGCCGGAACCAGAGATAACACGCTTCAAGGGTCTGGGAGAGATAAGCCCCGACGAATTCCGCAACTTCATCGGGCAAGACATACGCCTTGACCAAGTCACCCTGCAAAAGTCCGACCAGGTGGCAGAGCTCCTGAACTTCTACATGGGCGACAACACGATGGAACGCCAGAACTTCATCATTGACAATCTTGTAATCGAGGAAGACCGGGCAGAGGAGGAAATCGCATGAAGGGAAATGTTCTCTTTCCCGGTTCTTTTGACCCCTTCACCCGTGGGCATGCCGACATCGTAGGGCGCGCACTGAAGATGTTTGGCAGCGTACTCATTGCCGTCGGCCACAACGAGCAGAAGGCGGGCGGCAGGACACCAGTAGCTGAACGCGTCGACACGATTCGCCGTCTCTATGCCGACGAACCGCGCATCACGGTAGAGAGCTATACGGGACTTACCGTCGACTTTGCCCGCGAGCGAAACATAAGCGTCATCATCCGCGGCGTACGCACAGTGTCCGACTTCGACTTCGAAATGCAGCTGGCAGATGTCAACCGCCAGCTCACCGGCATCGAGACGATTCTGATTCCAGCATCACCACAGTTCGCCAGCCTCAGCAGCTCCGTTGTCCGTGAGCTAAAGCACTTTGGACACGACATTTCCTCCTTTCTGCCATAGTGCCAGAGAGTTGTCATAGCAAATCACCTTGTTTTCCCTACCCAGGTTATTTCACGAGAAATGGGTTACTAATTCGTCGGACTCACGCTATATTAAAGTATTTTAACGTGAGTTCGATGAATTCACGTCAAGCCTCTTACTTGCAAGTTTCGATTG
>JAFLUV010000139.1:2958-6258 GCA_022508635.1 Prevotellaceae bacterium | reverse complement strand
CGGTGTCCGTGAAGTTTACAGACGGTGTCCGTGAAGTTTACGGACGGTGTCCGTGCGGCGGGGCGGTGCTATGTCTCCTGGTCGGGCAGCCGCAGCAGTGCGGTGACGGCGAAGGTAAGGAGGCAGAGCACCATTACGACGATGAAGAACTGCCGGTAGCCCATCGCGTCGGAGACGATGCCGCTCACCATGCCCGGCAGCATGACGCCGCCCAGGTACTGGAAGGCCGTGCAGAGGGAGAAGACGGAGGTGCTGCGCTCGCCGTGCGCGAAGCTGACGAGGTAGAGCGTATAGGCCGTGAAGCCAAGGCCGTAGCCGAGCTGCTCGACGAACACGCAGGCCGAGACGAGGCCGATGCTTCCCTCCTGCGTCATGCTCAGCCAGACGTAGACCACGTCCGGCAGCGTCAGGGCCATGACCAGCGGCCAGAGCATCCGCCTGAGCCCGAACCTGGAGACGAGCCATCCGCCAAGCAGGCCGCCAAGCAGCAGTCCCGTCACGCCCAGCGTCCCGTAGGCGAAGCCGTACTCCACGTCCGTCAGCCCCAGGCCGCCCTGTTCCCCCGGTCGCTTCAGGAAGAGGGGGACAATCTTCGTCAGCAGCCCCTCGGGCAGACGGAACAGGAGGATGAAGAGCAGCGCCCGCAGGAGGTGAGGCTTGGAAAGGAACGTGCGCAGCGTAAGGCCGAAGTCGCGGAGGACAGACCCCGCGAGGCTTCCGCCCGGTGCCTGCGACGGCTGCTCCGCATCGGGCAGAGCCCTGCGGTGATACGCCGCCAGCGTAAGCATCAGTCCGCCCAGGGAGAGGAACGTGACGCTCCAGGAAAGGGGCACGCCCCACCCGACGCCCTGCAGCACGCCGGCCAGCATCACCAGCCCGCCCTGACCCAGGACCATGCCGATGCGATAGAACGTATTGCGCAGACCGACGTAGAGCTCCTGCTCCTTCCTCCCGAGGGCGAGGATGTAGAAGCCGTCGGCACAGATGTCATGCGTGGCACTGCTGAAGGCCACCAGCATGAAGAGGGCCAGCGAGCATTGCAGCCACAAGGCCGTGGGCAGCGTAAAGGCAAGCAGCGACAAGGCGGCGCCCACGGTCAGCTGCATCGAGAGTATCCACCAGCGCTTCGTGCGGATGCCGTCCACAATCGGGCTCCACAGCGGCTTCACCACCCACGGCAGGCCCAGCCACCCCGTATAGAGCGTCACCCGGGCATCGCTAAGACCCATCTCCTGGTACAGTACCAGCGACATGAGCATCACCGCAGCATACGGCAGCGACTCCCCAAGGTAGAGCGTCGGAATCCAGGAAAGAGGCCTCTTCTTCATCGCGTCCCTTCCCCCTAACGTGCGTTATGCATGATGCTCCAGGCAGCCAGACGGTCGTAGCGCGCCCCCGGCTCCCTGTAGTAGACAAGTACCATGTATTCGTTCTCAGTCTCGAAGAAACTGCCCGCCGTCCTCGCGGCGAGCGCGTCGCGCTGGATGAACTCGTAGCTGTAATAGCCCTGCTTCAGGAGCACGGCCGCATGGTACTCATGGTTCAGGTCATCGTACTCCATCCGGCACTCCTCGCTGAACGTCAGCCCCGACCATTGCCCCGACACGTAGACGTCGCCGCCCGGAAGCCGCGGACAACGCAGGAAGAAATGCACCACGACGTATTCGGCCGTCGTCGCATCGTCCGTGTCGTCGGCGCTCCTCACGACGTAGACGCCGTTCTGATCCTCCGTGTAGCTGTACGCACCGGCCGGACTCTCGGGGAACAGCGTCGCATGGTAATAAGGCTCGAACCACTCCATCCGCTCCACGCCGACGGCCGTCCTGTGCACGTCCAGTATCTCAAAGCGGTGGTACTCGCTGCCGGCAGGGAAAATCAGCCTCCGGTTGTGCGTGAACTCAACTCCGTTGGCACGGCGCACGTTCGGCACGAGGTCCTCCACGCGCGTCTCCCACCTGCGGTTCTGCATCACTATGACCTTCAGCTCGCGCTCAGGAGCCGTCACGGGCAAAGCACCGTATCCGACAGAAAGCGTCATCTGCTGGTGGCTGTCGTTGAAATCCATGTCCGTATTGCTGCTGATCTGTGCAACAATCCCCGCCGTGCGCTCGTAGAGGCAGAAACGAGCCTCCAAGACCGGCTCGTCCTCCGCATCCTCCTCATAGACAACCACCCTGTAGTTGCCGCTAAGGCGCAGGCGAACCTCCCTCGACGGCAGGCGCAGACGGTAGTGCGTATATATCTGCGTCGTGTTGAAGCTCTTCTCGCAGTCCTCTATCAACTGGTCGTTGAGCCCCTCCAGATAGTCGCTCTCGAAGATACCGTCCGTAGGCTTCCAGTCCCAGTCACAATGGTCTATGTGGTAACGATAGCGCTTGTAGTCGTGACTCATCTCGTCCCACTCGATGTCGACATACTGCCGTCCGCCCAGGAACATGTAGGGAGGCAGCAGCGGATCGCCGTCCACCGTCAGCGTAAGCGTCCGTACATTGTCGGCGAACACCTGCTGCGTCTGCGCGCGAAGACCCGGACACGACGGGGAAAGGACAAGGCAAAGCAAGACCACGGACCTGAGAATGCTCTTCCCCCTGTCGGAGTCTTTTCCGCTGCTGTCCGCAGACTCCCCCTTCAGCACAGGCAGCTGCCAGTGGAACTTGACCGCAAGGATGCGAATCAGGATTACGGAGACGGCACTGAGCAACGCACTAATCTCCACGCTCATCCCCGCCAAGAGGCAGCCGACATACGTCAGTCCTCCGGCTACACACGCCAGGGCGTATATCTCGCTGCGGAATATCAGCGGGACGTCATTCATCAGGACATCGCGGATGATGCCTCCGCCGGCTCCCGTCACGGCTCCCATCGTTATCGCCACCCAGTAGGAATGTCCGAGGCCAAGCGTCTTCTCGATGCCGATGACATTGAACAACGCCAGCCCGATGGTGTCGAATATGAACCACGTATAGTTATGGTGGATGATGTACTTTCCGAACAACCTCACGGCCACGACTGCCAGCGCGCAGCAGATGAAGTAGCTGCTGTTGGTCATCCAGAAAGGGTTAAGTCCGAGCATGAGATCCCTTATCGTTCCGCCGCCGATTGCCGTGGCCATGCCCACTATCCATGCGCCGAAGATGTCGAACCGCTTGGTCGACGAGAGCCTGACGCCCGAAATGGCAAAGGCAAACGTTCCGACGAACTCAATGACAACGAAGGCAACCGGAAGCCTGAGTGTATTGCCCATGTCCTGCAAGAAGCCGAGGAGTAGCTGAAGTAAGAAGTCCAATTAAGTGTCTTTTT
>JAFLUV010000139.1:0-2858 GCA_022508635.1 Prevotellaceae bacterium | reverse complement strand
AAGGTGATTAGGTGTCGTCAGTTTTCTGTGAGGCCTGCGCTGGTCCATTCGTCGAGCAGGGTCTGTGCGTCGCGTGCAGCAGTCTCCTGGTCTACGTCGTACTCTGAGACAAGGAGCTCGGCGAGGGTCTGTGCAGTGAAGTCCTTGCCGATTACTGCTCTCCAGAGGAAGGCTGCCGATTCGTTGAGGCTGATAACTTTATTGTAATCGATGTTTTCTCTGCCGTATGCGACGATGAGGTGTTCGCCGCATACTTCGCGAAGGTCAAATCCGTTCTTAATCTTCATAGGTAGTCTGGGTTGATGGTCGAGAGTGTCTCGGGGGTTGATGAATATGTTTTTGCAGGTTATTGAATATAGTCTTGGGAGTTATACAATATAGTGTCGGGGGCTGACCCGGGGGTTCAGACTATGGCTTTGTAGAGGAAGAGGAGGTGGCGGCGGAAGGGTCTGAGGTGACGCCAAAGGCGGATGCGGCGGACGAGTCGGGGATCATCGGCGGGGATGATTCGGTTGGGGCGGATGTAGTGTGTGACGAGGCCGCTGATATCTTCCGTGAGGCAGTGTTCGGTTCCGCGCAGGTTGCCGTCGCCTTGCAGGATGAGATGGTCGCCTTGCTTGGCGATGATGCGGTGCAGGACGTAATGTCCGGGACAGATTTCTGCGAGGACGGCGTCTCCGATGTGGTATGTGTCGCGCTTTTCAAGGTGCACGCGGTCACGCTGGTGTTCGATGAAAGGGCGCATGCTGTAGCCTTTGACATGGATGGTGCATGTTTTGCCTTCGTTGAGCATTTGTGTGATTTCGCCGAGCCATGCATCGTTGGGGAGTTCGCGGCGCGGGGTCTGCGGGACGATGCCGTTGCGTCGGCGGTAGCGCTGACGCAGGGGCGTGAGCAGGCGGTGCGTAAGGCACTTGACGTTGTTCTTCAGACTTGTATTCATGACCATGGGCTTCCTTGGGGTATGGGGTATAGGCTTTAGAACGGAGAAGCGATTGTGTCGTGGCAAAGGATGGCAGCCTCGGCATTGGGCAGGCATCCCAGCTCGTGCATGCCGACGATGCGGATGAGTTCGCCGATGCTGTCGCAGATGCCGTTGTACACTCGCTTGTCCCACTTCATGTTGCTCATGGCAGGAAGGAGGTTGCAAAAGGCTTCCGTGGGACGCAGCTTCCGTATGGAGTTCTCGGGTCTTTGCTGAATGCGGACGATGCCTCCTACAGGAGCCTGTATGTTGCGATAGCAGGGTGTCTTGCCGCTCCAGGGAGAGCCGTAGACGATTGCCTGGTCGCCAATAACACGAACCACAGGATTATCGTCATTCATCAAGTCGCAACCTGGGATGTTGTCATACCAGAGTCGCGTGTGGGTACTTTTTCCTGTGCCGCTCGGTGCTGTCATGAGGTAGCCTTTTCCTGCACAGCGTATGACGGAGGCGTGCATGAGCATGGTGCCTTTCTGCGCAGAGGCAAAGGCATAGGCCATCATCATGGCGTTGTTGAGTCCGTAGTTGTGCTGCTCCCAGGTCTGTCCGAAGAGGGATGCCTGGCACTGGCTGAAGTCAACGTTGCTACGCATGCGGCAGCATGTCTGTCCGTGGATGTCACGGATGATGTACTGGTAGCCTCCATCGCTCATCTGGTAGACTCCGTGGACGGTTCCTCCGCAATCGAACTGCCCTATCTCATCGCCCGCCTCGCGCCATTCAAGGTCGTCAACGACAGTCATCATGAAGAGAAGGGCATCGCTTTGGGGACGCTCCTCAAGACGAAAGGGCGAGAACGAGGGAAGGAGTGCTTCATCGTTCCCTTTGTCCTTGAAAGTAATGGCGAGGTCATGCCCTCCTATGCGGTAAAAACAGCAGCTGTCTTCCATCACTTCTTGCTTTTCTTCTTGGATTTTTGTGTCTCGATTCCCACGGATTCATCCGGAGTATAGATGTACTCTTCAGCATGGAAGCGGAACTGCGACTGGTCGATGAGCGTGACGCGAAAGTCAGCGCGCTTGGTGTATTGCTTGCACAGGGCGAGGTACCGCCTTTCCATCTTCTTCTTTTTCTTTCCGAAACAGATGGCGGTTACGTAGTGTTCACCTCCGTGCTTTGTCTGGAGATAATTTTGCAGCTGCATGCCGTAAAGCTGTCTGTCCATGAGAAAGTATCGTTTCTGCTCTATGGTAACGCTGTCAACACGTTGCAAGTCGGTGATGAAGACCATAGAGTCGGTAAACGAAATGGCTATGCCTGCCATATACGTTGACTGCTGTTTAATGCGCTGCTTTGCGGCGTGTGCCGTCTGGGTGAAAGCAGCGAGGAGCAACGCCGTGCAAAGGATTATCTTATAAATGTTGTTCATTTTAGCCTGCATCTTCTTGTAAATCGCGTGCAAAGATACGAATAAGCACGCAAAATCCCAAAACTTTTTGAACATTTATGGCAACAGGAACAATAGATGCACGGCGCACAGGATATAGTCCTGTATCTGTATTCCCCCTTGTTTGTTCGCTGACATTCTGCAATCAAATGCGCAATTTTTCTTACATTTGCACACTTCGGTTTCGAATGCTTTTCCGATTAAAATAGACATCATGAAGGGTGTTCGTCCAAAATTGTGCGGACTTTGTGCCAACAATAAACACGCATTTTATTCTATTTTCAGGCCAAACTATAGAAACACTTAGCTGTAACTATAGAAATACTTAACTGTAACTTAAGAAACATTAAATTGTAACTTAACGTGAGTTCGACGAATTTGTAAGAATGGCAAGTTGTCAATAATCTTATAGATGACATATATCTGTTGATATTATGTCCAGCATGGGTTATTCAATAAATTGTTGTCATGAAAAAACCAGCCCAT
>JAFLUV010000138.1 GCA_022508635.1 Prevotellaceae bacterium | reverse complement strand
ATGGAGAAAGCACGATATACAAGATACCATAAAACCGACCATGGGACGGGGAACCAGCAAATGGGGCTCCGACGCTCAGCGTGCGGACGTATGGGTTTACAGGATATGGCGATGGGACATGAGACGACGAGGGGAGGCGGCTGCATCCGTGCTGCGCTGGCCTGCTGGCTGATACTGGGCTGTGCGGCGGGCGTCGGTGCACAGGAGGCGGGCGTCGGTGCGCAGGAGGCTCAAAGAGATAGCGTGAGGCACATGGACGAGGTGACGGTCACGTCGCGACAGACGGTCCGCACCCTTGCTACGGCTCAGACGCTGGACGGCGCGGAACTGCAGGCGCTCAGCACGACGTCCGTGGCTGATGCGCTCAAGTATTTCTCGGGCGTGCAGGTGAAGGACTATGGAGGGCTGGGTGGCCTCAAGACTATCAACGTCCGCTCCTTAGGCGCTCAGCATGTGGGCGTATATGTGGACGGCATAAGGCTTACTAACGCGCAGAACGGTACGATTGACCTGGGCAAGTTCTCCCTCTCGTCGATGGAGTCCGTCTCGCTGTACAATGCCAACAGGCTCGACTATTGCCAGTCCGCCAGCGAGTATGCATCGGGGGCTACGGTCTACCTGCAAACGCGACGACCTGACCGTGACTCGCTCGCCGTTCAACTGCGCAACGGGTCGTTCTCGACATGGGCGGCCAGGGCGAATGCTCAGTTCTGCAGGCGCGGATGGCGGGGATTCGTCGACGGAGAGTACTGCTCTTCACGCGGCGACTATCCGTTCCGCTACAGGTCGGAGTACGAGGATACTGTGGGACGACGTGCCAACAGCGATATTCGATACGCTCGTATCGAGGCTGCCCTCTTCCGTGGAGGGTTCTCCTCACATGTCTATTACTACGACTCCGAACGGGGATGCCCCGGGGGTATCGTCCGGCGGTTGAGCGACAAGTATACGAATATAGGGCGGGAGTGGGACCGTGACTTCTTCGTGCAGGCTGGCTATGAGGCCCGGCTACAGGAGAAAAGCATCGTCAAGCTCAGTGCCAAGTATTCGAATGAGTACTTGCGGTATGATACTGACTTCCCCGAGAACCAGAACACGCCGCGCGTGGATAACCACTTCCGCCTGCAGGATGCCTATGCGGCTTTCTGCTATGCTCTGATGCCTTGGCCCTGGCTGACTGTATCGACGAGCTATGATCTCCGGTACAGCTTCCTCGCTGCGGACCTGAAGCACTTCGAGGACGTCAAGAGGCTCGACCAGAAGCAGGTGGTCGCTGCGCAGGCCAGCTACAGAGGCCTCCAGGCGGCCGTCTCGGCCCTGCACCAGCACTATAGCGACGATACGTTCGTCAAGGCCGGGGCTGCGGAACCCATCGACCGGTGGACGCCCTCCGTGTCACTGGCCTATACCCTGGCAGGCATTACGCTGAGGGGCTGGTACAAGGAGATCTTCCGCGCTCCGACCCTCAATGACCTCTACTATACGCAATCGGGCAACCGCAACCTGAAGCCCGAATATACGAGGCAGTTCAATATAGGGCTCGAGTACCATCTCCCAGACGTCCGGCGCACGGGCACTAAGGGGCGCTGGTCGGCGGACATGCAGGCCGACGTCTATTGGAACAGGGTGGAGAACCGCATCGTCTGCCTGCCCCTGAAGGGAACCTATACATGGTCGATGATGAACTACGGCGAGACTTTCTGCCGGGGCCTGAACGCTACGCTCAAGGGACATTACAGGACCGGGCGGTGGAATATGTCCCTGCTCGGCTCCTTCACCTGGCAGCACGACGTGGACCGCACTGACCCCGAGGACGAGGATATGTACGACAGGCCTATCTGCTATTCGCCGGCCTTCTCGACAGGTCTGACCGCCATTGCCGGATGGCATGGGCTGCAGTTCACCGCCTCCTATCTCTACGTCGGCGAGCGTATGTGGAGCAAGGCCGACCCCGAGGATATCCTGGAGCCCTACCACAACGTCGACATGAAGCTGCAATACAATACTACCGCGGGACAGCTCTGCCGCCTCTTCCGCGGAGGAATGCACCGGGCCGGGCCCGTCTCCCGTACCAGCGTGGGGCTCTGCCTGGAGGTCTGCGACGTCCTGGACATACAGTACGAGCACCTGCCCCGATACCCCATGCCCGGCAGAAACTATAAACTTACACTATCACTTGGAATATGAAGAAACTCCTGGCAATACTGCTTTGCCTTGCATCCTGTAATCATGGCATGCGGGCACAAGAGAGGCTTATCCTCCTGAACGAAGGTATGTGGCAGACCGACAATGGACGCCTCACGTACTTTGAGAATGGAGCCGTGGTGAGCAACCAATGGTTCCGCGACAAGAACGGCCATAAGCTCGGCGACACGCCCAACCATATCATACAAGTCAATGACCGGCTCATTGCCATAGCCCTCAACTGGTCGAACATCGTGCAGTTCATTACTCCCGAAGGCTATGCCGTTGCCGCAACGGAGGACATACCGAACAACCGGCGATTGTGCACCGATGGCAAGTATGTCTACGTCACCAGCTATGGCCACGAGTGCAACACCATCTACGGCACCCGCTACTTCACCAAAGGCTACGTGGCGAAGATAGACCTCAGCAACTACAAGGTAGTAGCCGCCTGCGAGGTAGGCTATGAACCAGAAGGCATTGCCATCTACGGGGGTCGCCTCTACGTTGCCAACACCGGCGGCTATGCGGAAGATGAAGGCGACCACGAGTTCGAAACGACAGTCAGCATCATCAATGCAGCCTCGATGACGGTGGAAAGAATCATAGACACCCACGTCCCTAATCTTTTTGGCGAAATGTCACAGAGCGGACGTTACCTCTGCATCAATTCATCCGGCGACCACTACGAAAGGCCTGCCTGCGGACTTATCTTCGACTGCGAAAAAGCACTCACTACCAACGACTGCTTTGCTACCTTCAGCTATCCGGCCACCTATAATTGCACGAACCTCGACGGCAATTTCCTCGTCGTCGGTTCCAGCTTCTCCTACATCACGGGCGACTATGAGTTCGCCTGCCTTACCATTAATCCCCGGCAAATGATAGAAAGCTACGGGACAAGGGGCATCGAACGGACGTTGCCCGGCTCAGTAGCCAACGACTTTGCAGGCATGAGCCGTCCCTATGGCATCTACGTCAATCCCTATACGGGATACATCTATGGCACCGATGCCGGATCGTCCGATGGTGCAGGCTATCTCTACCAGTGGTCGCCCGCCGGTCAGCTATTGGGCAGGCATAAGGTCTACATTAACCCCGGACACTTCCTTGCCGTGGCTCCGGCCGGCTACTTCGACGGCATGAAGGACGTTGAGCATACAATGCCGGGCAACGGACTTGATGCCTACGACCTGAAGGGTTACCGTATCTCCAGGATACGAAAGGGAGAAATCTACATCAAGGAAGGAAAGAAGCTCCTGTACAATAAATAAGGAAGCTCCTGTATAATAAATAATGTGAGGCATCATCATAAGAACAAACAAAACAAGAAGAAATATCGAAGATTAATCAAATAACATATTATCATCTTATCATCGTTTTATCATCATGAAAAAACATCTACTAAGCTTAATGGCAGCAGTATTGCTGGTTGCAGCCAATGCCTTTGCGGAAGAAGCTGCCGACGGAAGTATGTACACCGTCAAGGTGCCTGCTGATGCAACCGTGTTTATCGGTACAAAGACAAGCCACTTCGTGAAGTTCACGGAGGTGATTCCCGAAGACATCGTCACGGAGGGAGATACAAAGACCTGCACCTATCGCTTGACTGACAAGCAGAAGTACAATTACCGCGTCTCGGCTCCCGGTAAGCTGACGCAAGGCGGTGTATTCACCATGAGCAGCGACGAGTCGAAGCGTCCGGAGCTTGTCTTTACTGACGAGGACATGACGGCTCGTTCTCCGAAGCATATCGACCGCGACGTAACGTCCAACAACGGCTACAACGTGGGTGACATTTTCCTGAACATCAATCCTGCAGGCCACTTGCATCTGGCGAAGGCGGGCGATACATACGACTTGCTGCCCATGCGCAACTGGGAGCTTATCGACGGTATTACGAGCAACTACTTTATAGAGCCTGACTTCCACTTTACTGTCATCAATCCCGACGGTGAGGGTAGTGCTCCTTGCGTGGATATAGAGGACGAGGTGCTGACTGCCGTAGGCGAGGGCAGGGCCATCGTGCTTGTCACCTATGATGCTATACACCTCAATGCCTGGAGCGGTGCGACGAAGAAGGACTTCGTGGGTGGAGCCGACTGGGGGGCTATCTGGCCTGAGAATACCGGTGTCTTTGTCGTAACCGTAGGCGATGCGGCTACGGACATCAAGCCCAATATGGTTATCAACGAGGAGTATCTGACCACTGTGTCCTCTTCCGGAAGCGGTGCGCCCGTTGACACCAAGCTCTCTATGGAGAATGTCGATGCAGAGTTCGACGTACTCTACTACCTTGATACGGAGAGCGGTTTCGACTATACTTTCTCTCCCGAAGGCGTAGCGTCGGTTACGCTGAACCGTCCCGTCATAGCGGACAATGCGGTAGAATACGGCGAATTTTCTGCGGAAGGCGTGACGAAGAATGCAGACGGCAGCTATACGTTGCACCTGACCGAGGGGCGCAATATCGTATGCCTGACGGATGCCGGCGGCAAGAGCCTCTATCAGGTGCTGACGGCAAAGCCCTGCCACCGCGACATCCTTGTAGGCGGCGAGAGCGTGACGGCAGTGAAGCCCGGCGACGTCGTCACCGTACAGTACTCCGGCCTGTACCACCCTGCAGGGAAGCTGGCCGGCATCCACAACTTCAACGCGTTCCTTTCCTACAAGAAGTCAACCGACGGCATTGCCGTGCAGAACGGCAAGGGGAACCAGTATATGATGGCATCGAATGCTGCGGCCCAGGCTGTCACCTTCACCGTGCCGGAGGACTGGAAGGAAGGAAGCATCGTGCTCAGCGACGGCGTGATGGGCATCGGAGGCTATGGCGACCCGATAGGCAACCACCGTTCCACGTCGAAGCTGACCGGACGTGCGCCCAACTTTTCCGCTATCTCGCAGACAGCCGTCCTCGGCCGCGTACCTTCCGTGACGGTATCCGTCGACGTGCCTGTTACTCTTGCCGTCGCAACGTTCGAGGACGTGGAGGACATTACCGAGCCGGTGGACGGGCACATGAGCGTAAGCACGGAGGAGGACGACGAGCGCGAGTTCTTCGTCAGCGGAGACTTTGCCTTCACGAGCGGCTGCATAAGCGACTACGACTACTGGTACTGGTTCGGCTATGCCAGCCGGAGCGAGACGAAGTACGAGACGCTCGACGACCAGTGGAACAACGTCTGCGGAGGCGGCCGCGACGGTTCGGCCTCCTATGGCGTGGCCTATGCGGCAGCCTTCAACGGTCCCTGCTACGTGGAGCTGCTTACGGAGCCTGCCGTCGTGCCGGGCTTCTACGTCACCAACAGCAGCTACACCTACATGGCCATGACGGAAGGCGATGCCATGGCCAGGAAGTTCGACAGGGGCGACTGGCTCAAGCTCACCATCACCGGCTATGATGCGGAGGACGAAGTGACGGGCAGGAAGGACTTCTACCTGGCAGACCTGCGAGACGAAGAGACGGCCTACATCATCAACGACTGGCGCTACGTGGACCTTTCCGGACTGGGCAAGGCAGCCAAGTTCTGTATCGAGATGAGCAGTACGGACAACGGCACCTGGGGCATGAACACGCCAGCCTACTTCTGCTTCGACGACTTCGGTGCCGACGGCACGGAGGTGCTGCCGGAGAAGAACGTCACGTTCGACTCTTCCACAGGCATTGCAGGGGTTGAGGCCGGACGTCAGCCGGAAGACCACGCCAAGGCAATCTACAACATCGTCGGCCAGCGCCTGCAACGCTTGCATGACGGCATCAACATTGTGAATGGCAGGAAGATATTGAAGTAGAAATCCTGTACCGGAATCCCATACAGTCAAGGGGGCACTTCCAGCCGAAGTGCCCCCTTGTTCTTTATCCGTGCCCCTCCGTCCTTGGTCAGATGCCCCACATTATGCAGCAACTGCCCCCGCTTGATACAGCAATTGCCCCCGCTTGATGCAGCAATTGTCCCTGCTTGATGCAGCAATTGCCCCCACTTGATACGGCAATTATCCCCGCTTGATACGGTAATTATCCCTGCATCATCACCTTGAATGATTCACTTCAACGCGTTCGTTTATTCACTTCAACGCGTTCGTTTGTTCA
>JAFLUV010000137.1:2783-6311 GCA_022508635.1 Prevotellaceae bacterium | reverse complement strand
TTGCAGAACACTTGGTTCCCACGTTCAGGCCAGTTACGCAGGACAAGCCTGGCGGCAGAATGCTCGACAACATCTATCGTCTTGTATGTCTCTCCTGTGAACATATAGCCCAGCATTAGTTTGTTTTGTCGAAAAGAGTAGCTGTATGTCTTGTCCTTCATTTGCTTTCCGCTGGCAAACTCCCTGCACCGTACAAGCCCGTGCTTGGAGAAACTAAGGGTGATGCAATGGCCGTCCTTGCCACTTGTTTCCCATTCCCCGACGAGGGAAGACGCGGTATTCTTTACGAGGCTTGTCTGCTTGCGCTTGTACAAGCGATAGGAAATTGTCTGGCGTTCAGGCTTGCAGATACGTTCAAAGAGTCCGTTCATATATCCCAAAGACCACAGATAATACAGCGGATGTAAAAGGAATTCCTTGCGACGGACCTCCTCTGTCTCGCAAAGAAGTTCGTAGTCCTTCGTCAAGTCGACATGAAACGTTTCGTAGTAGATGGGAGGCTCCGTCTTCATAATAAGATACTTAGCCTGGCATGATTCAAGACAGGCTGTCTGTTCGGCAACAAGTTCCTCCACATAGGCATTGGGCGTGGAGAAGTACTTGACGGGCGGCAGGCAGTCGGTCAAGGTATAGATGCCAGTGTCATAGGACTTCACAGTCAGGACTCCCTTCCCCGGGTCACTGTCTGCATTTACTATCTCTGCTAAAGGAAGGACTGCTTTTGGGAAACGTCCTGTAAGCAGAGTCATGAGATTGAAGTTGGTAGCAGTTTCGGCTACTACAAGCAAAGCAGCGCCAAAGGCAACGACACATGGACGAATGTCCCTGACAAAGTATATCAGCAGTGGAGCAAAAACATAGATAGTCAGGAAATAATACAGGTAGACCTTGAACAGGACGAAGGTTAGGAGTTCTGTTGCCAGACAAGCTGCCACAGCCAGCTTCACATCGTGCGATATGCGTATCCGAAGGACTGCACCGACTATCAATGCCCATCCTGCCCACTTCAACGGCCACCAAGCTCCGGAAGCATCCATCTTGCCTGCATCCGTATAGTGGAAGATGTTGAAATAGAAATAAGAATGGTACAGGTCAGTTTCATTTCCATGCAGCACGAAGTACAGCAATACTCCGGCAGTAAGTCCTGCTGCTCCTGCAATTCCCCAGGTTAAACATTGAAGCAAAGGCATCATCTGACAGCGTCGCCATGCAAGGATGAGTAGTGCAGTCAACGCTCCAACACACATGGAAAGTACGGTGAATTTCATCCAAAAGACAATTGCAATGCTGGCGCCGATGAGTGTTGATTCCTTGTTGCAAGGCAGTTCGCCCAGCTTTGCATAGCGCAATGTCTTGTACAGGATATAGGAAAGAACAGGCAGGGACAGCTCCTCCACCGTGTCTCCATAGAGCATAAAGTCCGAGGCATAGGTCAGCACACCCGTGATGCAGGCAGTGATCATGCAGATACTATGCCCTGCAAACATCCGCATGGTCTTGTACGAGCATGCAAGGAATCCAAAGCAACAAAGTATTTCGAGCAGGTAGATGCCGAGAAAAGTTCTGGAAGACAGTGCAGCGGCCCATTCGTGGAGGAAGAAGATGACCGGCCCTTTCTGGTCATGTACGTTTGTATAGAGCAGTTTGTCTGAGAGCATGCTTTTGCCTATGGTCATGAACCAGTTGGCATCATCATGAGGCTGCAAAGGGTAAATCCACGAACAGCAGCTGAACAGGGTGATGAGCACTGTTGATAACAGCAATAGCTGTGGTAGGGGTAAAGTCTTAGAGTCTTTCATCTTTTATGTTATAACGGGGACGGCGCTTGACCTCCATGTATATCTTTCCGACGTACTCACCCACGATGCCAAGCCCGATGAGTATGCAGCCACTGCAGAACCATACGGACAAGATGAGCGACGCCCAGCCTGTGATTGCCTTTTTCAGGAGCAGGCATGTCGCAACCCAGATGCTGATTCCCATGGCAATCAGCAGAAAGAGGATGCCCAGCCAAAGCACCATGTGGACGAGACTCATGGAAAAGCTCGTGATGCCCTCGAATGCGAAGCCCAGCATCTTGGCAAGGGGGTATTTGCTTTCTCCTGCCTGGCGCTCTTTCCGGTCATAGTTGACCTGGGCAGTCCGATATCCTAACAGGGGAATCAAGCCACGAAGGAACAGATTGCGTTCTTCGTAGCAGAGCAATGTCCTGGCAGCTCGAAGGGTCATAAGCCGGTAGTCGGCATGATTGTACACAGTCTTTGCTCCGAGGCAGGACATTATTCGGTAGAAGCTCTGTGCAGTGGTGCGCTTGAACCATGTGTCGGAGGCGCGCGAACGACGTATGCCGTATACGATGTCGTTGCCTTTCTGTGCCAGGCGAACCATGTCATTGATGACTGTCTCGTCGTCCTGCAAGTCGGCATCGATGGTTACGATGAGGTCGGCAAAGCGGGCAGCTGTGGCAAGTCCTGCCATCAGTGCGTTCTGGTGACCGCTGTTGTTGGCAAGGCTGATTCCTGCAATGCGTCTGTCCCGCCCATGCAGTTGTGCGATGACGTCCCAGGTTGCGTCGTGGCTTCCGTCATCGACATAGAGTATGCGACTGCCGGGGCTGACCGCCTCGCTCATGCCTTCGAGGACGGCAAGCAGGCGTTCCGTCGTCTGTTCCAGTACGGGGCTCTCGTTGTAGCAGGGAACAACGATTGCCAGACAAGGCTTGTTGTCTGATTCCTTTACCATAGTGTTTCACGATGCTTTGCGGCAGGCTGTCCGCGGACGTCCGGGCAGCGTTGCCGCACTGAAGCATTTTCCGATGCCTGCGACTCCCCCGTTCGGCTTGAATACGATGTCAGTGTGTGGAAAAGAAAAGGGCGTGGGAGTCTATTCCTCCGTGCTTATCCCGGCTATCAGGCTCTCGCATTGCCCCGTGTCAAGGATAAGCAACGCAAGCCAGCCCACGCCAAGTGATATTATACAAGTCGGCGCATTTGCGATACCATAATATATAATGTATGGCGACAAATCCGTCGGGATATAACTCACCCACGCGGACGCTCCAGTTGCATTACCTCCGTGACACGATTCAAACTTGCGAGATTTGATAGCACAGACAGTAACGTCCGAAAACGTCCTTTCCCCCTTGGCCGTCCTTACAAACGGAGTGCCCGGCCTCAGGATTCCAATAAGTCTTGACCCGCCCTGCCGCGAAGTGCTGGCTTGGTCGGTGCAAAGGTACGCAAAATAATGGTAAGGCGAAAGGGTTTCTCCGAAAAAGTTCCTCTGCCGTTCTCGGCAACGGCGTTCCGCGCTCCCGCCGGATACCTGAAGACGCCTTCCGGAACGGCGGAAAACAATCGTACAGATTATGGCCTGACAGTCGTACAGATTATGACCTGACAACCGTGCAGATTATGGCCAGACAATCGTACAGATTGTGACCTGACAACCGTACAGATTGTAGCCAGACAACCGTACAGATTGTAGCCTGACAACCGTACAGATTGTAGCCTGACAACCGTACAGATT
>JAFLUV010000137.1:0-2683 GCA_022508635.1 Prevotellaceae bacterium | reverse complement strand
TGACAATCCTGAGGATTGTGACTTGATAATCCTGAGGATTGTGACCCGATAATCCTGAGGATTGTAACATGACAATCGTGAGGATTGTTCTTTGAGGTTGTTTGCATGGTTTTCGCATGTCCGAAGAACAATCTTTGACAGCTGCCTGGATCTGAAGGATGAACGGAAGGAAAGAAAAGCAGCTTCCTCCTTTTGCTTTTCGTTCGTTTTTTGTAACTTTGCGGGCGAAACGGAGTCAATAAACCCCAAAACGTAACATAAAATATGAAAAAAGTACCTTTTCTTGTATTGTTTCTGACGTGTGGCATGGGCCTGCAGGCACAGGACGTCCAGCCGCTCGTCAGCTATGTGGAGCCACGCATCGGCACGGCGCACTGCCGTTCCTTCCACTTCGCTCCCGGTTCCATGCCTTTCGGTATGGCAAAGCCCGGCCCGTCGACCAATGGCTCATTGGGAAATGCCGACGGATGGCAGGCAACAGGCTATGACTATCGCGACACGTCCATCGAAGGCTTTGTCTGCACGCATGAGTTCCAAGTAGGAGGCATTACCGTGGCACCATCCACCGGCGTCCTGCTCACGACACCGGGAAATCCCGACGGCACAGGGGCACGTGGCTACAGATCTGCCTACACGCACGAGCAAGAGTATGCAACGGCAGGCTACTATCAGGTAATGCTCAGCGACTACGGCATCAATGCCGAGGTAACGGCTACGGACCGTGTAGCCTTCCTCCGCTTTACATATCCGCAGTCGCAGACGGCACACCTCATCTTCGACATCGGCCATCAGCAGGGCGAAAGCGGAAAGGTAAAGGATGCCGAAGTCTGGGTCAACGAAGACGGAACCGTGGAAGGATGGGTCGTCACCCTCCCGGAGTACATCAAAAAGTATCAGCCGGGAGCCGACCAACGTATCTATTTCTCTGCAGAAACTGACAAGAAATCTGTTTCAGCCGGCACGTTCAACGGCGACGAAGTCCATGAGAACAGCACCTATGCTCACGGCAAAGGCGCAGGAGCCTACCTCAACTTCAACACGCAGGAGGGCGAACAAGTCACGGTCAAGGTAGGCATCTCCTACACATCTGTCCAGAATGCCCGCATCAACCTCCGCGCAGAGGCAACAGATGTCAGCTTCGACATGGCAAGGACTGCCTCGCAGAAAGCATGGGAGGAAGCCTTGGGGCGCATTCAGGTAGAAGGAAAGAACACGGACGATCTCAGGAAATTCTACTCCGGACTCTACCACGGTCTGCTCGGACGAGGCGTAATGAGCGACGTAAATGGTGCGTATCCCAAGCACGACGGTACCATTGGACAAGTGCCCATGCAGGATGGAAAACCGAAATATCGCATGTTCAACACCGATGCCATGTGGGGAGGACAGTGGAACCTTACGCAGCTCTGGGCGCTTGCATACCCCGAACATCTCTCCGAATTTGTTTCCTCCACGCTCCAGGAATACAAGGACTGCGGCTGGCTTGCCGACGGACTTGCCAATTCAAAATACGTTTCCGGCGTAGGCACCAACCAGCTGCCTCTTATGATAGATGCAGCATATCAGTGCGGCATACGCGACTTCGACCTTGACCTCGCCTATGAAGCCTGTCTGAAGAATGAAATGGATGGCGAGCATCGTCCGGAGGGAGCCGGCAAGGATGATACGGCCGATTTCGTGGAACTTGGCTATGCTCCGCACAAGAATCCGGGCGAGCGCGGCGAGGACTTCTACTTCTCCGGCTCACATACCCTGGAATATTCTTTCTCCGCTTACGCCACAGCCATGCTTGCCAAGAGCCTTGGACGCACGGAACACTATGACAAGCTCATGTGGATGGCACGCGGATGGGAGCGCATCTTCGACGAGAAGACGGGATACATGCACCCTCGTCTCAGGAATGGCGAGTTCATTGACAATTTCGACCCCATGCAGGTATGGCGCGGTTTCCAGGAGGGTAACGCCGTGCAGTACACGTTCTACGTGCCGCACATGCCCGAGGAACTCATCAAGAAGGTCGGCGAGGATGAGTTCAACAAGCGGCTCAATGACATATTCACTGCCTCACAGCCCCAGATCTTTTCCGGCGGAAAGGAAATCGATGCCTTTGCCGGCCTGCGTACCTATTACAATCAGGGCAACCAGCCTTGCCTGCACATCTCGTGGCTCTTCAACCACAGTCGCCGCCCCGACCTTTCGCAGAAGTGGGTACGTGCCATCTGCGACGAGTTCTACGGCACAGACGGCATTCATGGATACGGCTATGGTCAGGACGAAGACCAAGGGCAACTCGGCTCCTGGTACGTAATGTCCTCCATCGGACTCTTTGCCGTGGACGGCCTTACCTCGCCCGATCCGGCCTTCAGCATCGGCAGCCCTGTCTTCGACAAGGTCACGATTAAGCTCAACAAGGACTACTACAAAGGCGATGAGTTCGTCATCACTGCACGGAACAACTCCAGGCAGAACGTCTACCTGCAATCCCGCAAGCTCATTGACGGCAAGGAGAGCACTGCCGGTAGCATCAAGTTTGCCGACGTGGTGAAGGGTGGCACGCTGGAGCTGACAATGCAGAAGAAGCCCGCGAAGAAGTAAAAGGGATATATTGGTATCGGGTAAAAGTATTACTGATACATACAGAATCCCGGAAGCCTGACTTGGGACTTCCGGGATTCATCGTATT
>JAFLUV010000136.1 GCA_022508635.1 Prevotellaceae bacterium | reverse complement strand
CAAGAAATATTAATTAGTCGCAGACAAGTGGAGAACTGTCCGGCATGAAGCCCCATACCAATAATATGCGATACGAAATGCCACATAAAGGGTATTTCATATTGCCGCAAACCGCCGTAACTTTGCAGCCGGAAATTCACATAATAATATATATATAGCGTTTAAGGTATGAAAAGTTTTCAAGCACATAGCAAGCAGGCAATCCTCGCCGTTTCCTTGAGTTTTTCTGCATTGCCCGTCGCGGCCGAAGCAGCAAGCCATATCCTGGCGGCAGACTCGCTGCTCAGCGACTCGCTACTTGCAGAGTTCGACAGAATGGAGCAAGAGCTTGGCGAGGTAGTCGTAGTAGGATACGGAACCCAGAAGCGCACGCACCTGACGGGCTCGGTAACGACAGTCAAGGGCGACGTCTTCGCCAAGTCACTCTCACCGACGCTCGACGGCGCACTCGCCGGACAAGTGTCAGGACTCAGCGTCACAGCCTCCAGCGGACAGCCCGGCGCTGACAGCCACATACGAATACGGGGCGGCAACTCCGTCAACGCCTCCAACGAGCCGCTGTACGTCATCGACGGCTTCATCTACTTCAAGGATGCCGCAAACACCGGCACCGGACTCGGCGCCATCGAGAGCAGCCTGAATCCCCTCGCCACCATCAATCCCCACGACATAGAATCCATCGAAGTGCTGAAGGACGTTTCCGCCACAGCCATCTACGGCTCGCGCGGCGCAAACGGCGTCATCATCGTCACGACAAAGAAAGGAACCATCGGCGAGCGACAGGCACGCATAAGCTACGGCTACCGCGTAGGAGCAGCAAGCATCAGCCGCAAGCTTGACCTGCTCAACGCCGCCGACTGGGCACGGTTCCAGAAGACATACTACGGCAACAAAGGCGGCTACACCGACGAGCAGATAGCCCGGCTGGGCAACGGCACCGACTGGCAGTCGGCCGTGCTGCGTACCGCCGTACAGCAAAGCCACGACCTGAGCATAAGCGGTGCCACCGACAATAGCCGCTATGCCTTCTCCGCAAGCTACGACAACCAGGACGGCATCGTCCTGAACTCCGGCTTCCAGCGCTACAACTTCCACACCAACATGGAATGGAACCTGCGCCCGCAACTGCGCTTCGGCATCAACGCCACCTACGGAAGGTCAAGACAAGAAGGATTGACTACCACAGAGGAACAAGTCTACAACTCGTCGCCCTACTCCGGCGGCATAACCAACAGCTTTGTCTATGCCCTCCTCATGCCGCCCGTCGTTCCGGTCTACAACGCCGACAAATCCTATAACTTCAACAATCCCTACGAATATGCCTACTTTGCCATCGGCAACCATGCAGCCAATCCCGTCTACGACCTGAAGGAAAGCGTGGCAGAGAACGTGAACAACTACCTGCTGTCGAATGTCTGGACAAGCTACAACATCGGTGACTTCGTACTGAAAGCCACCGTCGGGCTGAGCAGCGAGAAGCTGACCCAGAACCACTTCTCCGGAGCCTACACCTCGCTCGGAATGGCCACCGAAGGCATCGGCGGCACCGGAAACCGCCAGACCGACGTCTGGCAGCAAGAGTACACCGTGACATGGAACCGTGACCTGAACGAGCACCACCACCTTGATGCCCTTGCCGGATACACCCGTCAGACACAGACCTCGACATACAGCTCCATACGCACCAACCACTTCACCAACGAGACCCTGAAGCACCACAACCTCGGCGACGGGGCAAACATCTACACACCGCAGACAGGCATCTCCGAATCATCACTGAACTCTGTCATCGCCCGCGTCAACTATACCCTGAACGACCGATACAACGCCACGGCAACATTCCGCGCCGACAATTCCAGCCGTTTCTCCAAGAACCACCGCTGGGGCTACTTCCCCTCGCTCGGACTATCATGGAACGTCGATCGTGAGACATTCCTCAAGCATGCCCGCCACATCGACAATCTCAAGGTGCGACTGACAGGCGGCCTCGTCGGCAACCAGGAAATCGATGACTACGCCTTTACCACCAGCTACGCCACAGGCTCCTACGGAGGCTCCAGCAGCTATGCCAAGCAGAATGCCGCCAACGAAAACCTGAAATGGGAGACAACCGCCAGCTACAATCTCGGCTTCGACCTCGGACTCTTCCGCAACCGTCTCAACTTCGTTGCCGACGCATACTACAAGAAGACCAGCGACCTGCTGCTCATCGTGCCAATGGGATTCGCCTCGGGCGTTACCACACAGCTGCAAAACGTAGGCAATGTCGTAAACAAAGGTGTTGAACTCAGCATCAACGCCACTCTTATCCCCAACCGCAAGAACCGTCAGCTCACCTGGACAGCCTCGGCGAATGCCGCCTACAACCACAATGAAATCACAGACATGGGCACCACGAACAACGTCATACAAGGTTCCGACTACCAGCAGATACTGAGGCGCGGCGAAGCACTCGGCTCATTCTATGGACTGCGTTTCATTGGCATCGTCCAGCAGGACGAGGACTTGTCGAAACTGCCTACCGTCAACGGCCTGACACCAAAGCCCGGAGATCTGAAATTTGAAGATACCAACGGTGACGGAAAGATTGACGGCAACGACCGGCAGATACTCGGCAGCATCCAGCCCAAACTCGTTTACGGTTTCTCCACTCAACTGCAATACCGCAGGTTCGACATCTCTGCCACCTTCTCCGGCAGCTACGGTAACAAACTCTACAATGCCCTTGGACGCCGTTTGGAACTGGCAGGCGATTCGTACAACCTGTTAAGCACCATCAAGGACGCATGGACACCGGAGAACGGCGGCAACACGTTGGGGTTAGCCAGCAATGCCCGGCCTTTCGGCTACATCGACTCTCGCTATGTTCAGTCTGCCAGCTACCTCAAACTGCGTAATCTGACAGTCGGCTACACACTTCACGACGTCATCAAGTCCTTGTCCGTCCGTCTCTACCTCACTGCCTCAAACCTCTTCACTATCACTCCCTACAAAGGTTACGACCCTGAGGTCGGCAGTGGCACAGATGCAGGCGCCTATCCCTCGGCACGTAATTTTACCTTTGGAGTGACCTTGTCGCTATAGTTTTTAGAAAATGATTCTGGATACATCTCCGTTTCTTGCATTATTTTCTAAAATTTCCCGTTTCCTTGGATTGGCAGAATGTTCGCCGTACCTTTGCAAAAGAATTACTTCCTTAATAAGGTATTAGCAAGATGACATTTATAGTTGCAGATTACCAAGACATCACCCGCCTTGGCATCGTCGGCCTGATAAAGGAAACCTTCGGTGACAAGGCACAGACATTGACTGCCGACTCTCTTCCTTCGCTTTCGTCGCTTTTAGACGACAGCGAAGAGAGCGTATCGGCAGTTATCGTAGATTGCATCAGCAATGGCAGGGACAGCATAGATTTATTCCATCTCGATGACATTCAAGAGCTTGCCGTCAGACATCCCAATACCGTATGGATTCTATTTTCAAACGAAATACCGGAAGCTATCGCTCGTCGTTTTGCTGCTGAGAACCAATTTAGCCTTTTGCTGAAGACCGTTCATTCGGAAGAGATTGTTTCCGCACTTCGCCTTGCCTCTGCCAAAGAGCGTTTCATTTGCCATGGAATTACCAACATGCTCTTCAACGTCCCACAATATAATGAAGCACTCAGCGATCTTACCGAAACGGAAATAGAAATCCTCAAGCTCACTGCGTTAGGTAAATCCGTTAAAGAGATTGCAAATGAACGTTTTTCCAGTTTCCACACCATCACCACCCATAAGCGCAACATCTTCCGCAAACTTGGCGTAAACTCCAGCTATGAAGCGACCCGCTATGCCATCAGGGCAGGACTTGTCGACCTCATAGAATACTATATATAGAAATGTATACATGAAGAAACAGACAAAAGCCATACACACGCACTTCCAGCTTCGCGACGCGTACAATGCACTGAGTATGCCCGTATACCACACGGCAGCATATGAGTTTGAGAATGCCACGGAAATGGCAGATACCTTTTGCTGGCGGAAATATATGCCAGACTACTCGCGCGTGATGAATCCCACCGTCATGTTCCTTGAAGATAAAGTAAAAGAACTGACAGGGGCAAAAGACGTAATAGCCTTCAGTTCGGGCATGGCCGCGATAAGCAACACGCTTATTTGTATAGCTCAAGCTGGCAGGAACATCGTATCGTCGCGCCATCTTTTCGGCAACAGTTATTCCCTAATCACCAGCACCCTGAAACGTTTCGGCGTAACGCCAAAGCTTTGCGACCTTACGGACACAAAGGCGGTAGAGCAACTTGTGGACGAAAATACCTGCTGTATATTTCTGGAGATAATAACCAATCCACAGATGGAGGTGGCAGACTTGCGTGCGCTCTCCAAGATTGCAAAGGCAAAGGGCATACCGCTCATTGCAGATACCACGCTCATTCCGTTCACACAGTTCGACGGCCGTGCATTAGGCATAGACATTGAGGTCGTATCAAGCACGAAATACCTCTCTGGCGGTGCAACGTCAATCGGGGGACTGACGATAGACTATGGTAACTGCGACGGATTCGGTACAAGGATGCGCAGGGAGATACTGCTAAACTTAGGTGCATATATGACGCCCCACGTTGCCTATATGCATACCATCGGATTAGAGACGCTCGATGCACGCTACAGGCTGCAATCTGCCAATGCCCTCAGTCTGGCACAACGCCTGAGCAAACAGAAAGCAGTGAAGCACGTGAACTACATAGGGCTGCCGGATAATCCCTATCACCAGCTTGCACGCAGTCAGTTTGGCGACACTGCCGGAGCAATGATAACCATCGACCTTGCCGACAAAGAGGCGTGTTTCCGCTTTATCAACCGTCTGAAGCTGATACGCCGCGCAACAAACCTGTTCGACAATAAGACTCTTGCCATTCACCCGGCAAGCACAATTTTCGGACCTTTCACCGACGAAGAACGCCGAAGCATGGACGTACACGACACCACCATTCGCCTATCCATCGGACTGGAAGACGTAGACGACATTTTCGACGACATCATTCAGGCACTCGAATAACACTGACAGCAAACATGACAGGAATGAAATACGACTTTGACAAACTTATTGACCGGCACGGCACGGGGGCACTAAAAACCGACGCACTACAAGAGCGCTATGGCTCGGCAGACTTACTGCCATTATGGGTTGCGGACATGGACTTTGAGACACCTCCGTTTATTACCGAAGCACTACGTCGCCGTATGGAGCATCCCATATTCGGCTACACGGTAGAGCCTTGCGACTACTGGCAGACCGTGATGCAGTGGATTGCCGAGCATCACGGCTGGAATGTCAAGCAAGAATGGCTTACCTATATCCCTGGCGTAATGAAAGGCGTTGGTGCAGCAATAAACGTGTTCGTGGAAAAGGATGAGAAGGTGATCATACAGCCGCCCGTATACCATCCTTTCCGCTTTGCTGTGGAGGGCAATGCACGACAACTGGTAATGAATCCCTTGCGCGAAAATGCCGACGGCTCATTTTCCATTGACTTCGAAAATCTCGCGGAAGTGGCAGATAACAAATGCCGCATGCTCCTGCTCGCCAATCCCCATAACCCCGGCGGCAGAGTATGGGGCAAGGAGACTCTCAGACATCTTGCTGACTTCTGCCACAACCACGGCATCATTGTCGTGTCGGACGAGATTCACTGCGATCTTGCCTTATGGAACAACCGGCACACACCATTTGCCACGGTATCGCCTGAAGCTGCTCAATGCAGCATCACGTTTGGTGCTCCTTCAAAGACCTTCAACATTGCCGGTATCGTCAGTTCTTATGCCATAGTTCCTGACAATACCCTGCGCAGGCGTTTTTTCTCATGGCTAAGAGCCAACGAGTTTAACGAGCCGAACCTCTTCGCTCCGATAGCCACCGTAGCAGCTTTCCGTCACGGCGAAGAATGGCGCAAACAGATGCTACGCTACGTCGAAGGCAACATCGACTTCGTCATTGACTTCCTTGCCAAGAACATTCCCTCTATAAAACCCGTACGTCCACAAGCCTCCTTCCTTGTTTGGCTCGACTGCCGCGCACTCCACCTCACACACGACCAGCTCAATGACTTGTTCGTGCATCGCGCCCACCTTGCCCTAAACGATGGTGAAATGTTCGGACCAAGCGGCAAAGGCTTTATGCGTCTTAACGTGGGCACAACGCGACAAATACTTGCAAAAGCTTTGGATCAACTGCATGAAGCCGTCTCCAATCTAACTAACGTGAGTTCGACGAATTTCTCGTGAAATTAGATCTGAATATTTATTCTTTTT
>JAFLUV010000135.1 GCA_022508635.1 Prevotellaceae bacterium | reverse complement strand
CCCGCATCAAAAAAACTTGCAGAAAACATCCGATACACGGAAAAAATTCGGTAACTTTGTCCCCGCTAAACACAATAGGGATAGCTGAAAACATTTATAACCGAACACAACAAAAGCATGAAAAGACTTACCTTCATCCTCCTTGGCGCGATTCTATTCCTTGCAGACGCCTACAGCCAGAACGAAGTATCCGGCATCTATGCCGGCGGACACATCCGCCGCGGCAGGCCGGGCACCATCACGAAGCTCCGCAACTCAGGCTTCACCTACCTCATCCTCTTCAACGTCAACGTGGAAGCCGACGGCACGCTCACGACCGACGGAGAGACCATCTGCAAGAACGGGGAATACGTCTTCCAGCAGACACAGCCCTACTACCAGCAGGACATCAAAGACCTCAAGACACCTCCCACAGGCATCTCGCGCATAGAAATCTGCATCGGAGGCTGGGGCAACGGCTCCTACGGGAACATCAAGAACCTCATAAGCTCCAGGGGAACAGGCCCCACCTCCATCCTCTACCGCAACTTCAAGGCACTCAAGGAGGCCGTGCCCGAGATAGATGCCGTCAACAACGACACGGAGCAGGACTACGATGCCGAATCCGCAGCCAGGTTCCACATCATGATGTACGACCTGGGATACCAGACCACCATCGCCCCCTACACCAACATGAGCTACTGGACATCGCTCGTCAGCAAGATACGCGCCTCCAGGCCCGAAGCCGTGGACCGCGCCATGATACAATGCTACGACGGAGGCGCAGGCAACCTGAACAACGTCGGCTCCTGGAACTTCCCCGGCGTAAGCCAGCGCCATCCCGGACTGCTGGACTACTCCAACGACTGGAGCGTAGAAAGGAACCTGGCACAGTTCCAGGCATGGAAAGACCAGGGCGTAGCCACCGGAGGCTTCGTCTGGCTCTTCAACGACGGCTACGACGAGACATGGAACCTCAATGGCTGGGCAGCCGGACTGAACCGCATCTTCGGTCCCCCGCTCACTACCCCCGAGGACGAAATCGTAGTACGCTGCTATAGCGAAAGGAACTACGGCGGTTACTGCATCCCCCTGACCGAAGGCACCTACATGCAGCCTGACCTGGCACTGCACGGCATCACAGCCAACGACATCTCGTCCATCGAGATACTCGACGAGAACTACCGCGTCAAGCTCTACACAAGCGTCAACTGCACCGGTTCATACATCACACGCACCGTCTCCTCCAAGACCCTGTCCACCTACGACAACAAAGTCTGCTCCATGAAAGTCGAAGTAAAGCCCGGCGGAACAGGCATCAACGGCATCACCGCGGCTGAAGACATCCTGCTCACCGCAGAACGAGACAACGCCATCGTGGAAAATGCAAAAGGCGAGTACCTCTCCATCTACGACACCGCCGGGAAGCTCGTCAGCCGCAGCCAGATCCTGACAGACTCCCAAGCCATCTCCCTCTCAACGCTGCCCCACGGCAACTACATCCTTCGCGTTGCAGACAAGACCGTCAAAGTCCTCCGATAGCCACTCACCATGAAAAAGACAACAGCCATACTCCTTCTGCTCCTCGCCTCATGCTCCCTGCCCCTCACCGCACAAAGCTTCATCCTGCCGATGGGCTATCAAGAGCCCTGGACAAGCAAGCTCCTCTTCAACCATGAAGGCGGATTCAACACAGGCGGCACCCACGCCTGGGAACAACTCTATGAGGCACAAGCCGGCGACGTCTATACCATCACCATGCCCACGGCTTGTTGTCACGCCGAATACGGCCGCGTACAATTCAAGACACCCGTCACCCTGCATGCCGACCACACCTATCGTTTCTTCATCTCCCTGACAGCAGACAAAGACATCAGCGGCGTCAACATCGCACTATGCGAAAACGAAGACGAAAGCATCTGCCTGACCACAACCACAGGCAACCTCCAGGCAAACAAGAAGATCACCCTGAGCCGTACAAAGCTCACCGGAACACATATCGAGGATGCCAAGATAGCCCTGGACTTCCCCACCACAGAGGACAACACAGTCATCACCATATCCAACATCAGTATCTACGACACAACCGAGGAACGGGAACTCTGGACAGGCACCTCCTTCTACAACTGGTGCTACTATGCCAACGAATCAGGGCAGCGTATCCGGGACATGCAGATCGAAGGACGAACGGAGACACTCAGCTGGACACTCCCCGACTTTGACGACTCCCAATGGTCGGAAGCCGTCATGCCTATCGGCGACTGGGGAGCCATTGACGGCGTCCAAACCGAATGGCCGGGCGGAGACAACACAAACTTCTGGTTCCGCCGCAACTTCATCCTTGAAGAAGTAGACAGCACCTCACGCTATATGCTCCATGTCCTGCACGATGACAGCTATCGCATCTGGGTCAACGGACAATTACTTGACGAAGCAGAGGACTGGACCAACGGCACAAATGCCGTGAAGCTGGAAGTACCTGCCGCCCTGCTCACCGCCGGTCGCAACGTCATTGCAGCCTACGTCCAACAGAACTGGGGCGGCAAGCTCTACGACTGCGGGCTGACCATAGAGCCGGACTTCTACGAAGACTACGCCCCTGACGGCAACCCAAGGAAGCTTGTCATCAACGAGATACAGGTGGGAAACATCGACCAGTACATCGACCACTCCTATAACTATGGCGGCTGGATAGAAATCTACAACCCCACGGAAAAGAACATCCTCCTGGACGGTTTGTATGTATCGGACGATAAAACAGATCCGTTCAAGTTTCAGTTACCCATTGGCACAGGTGTCGTAAAGGCAGGTGACTTTAAGGTTCTCTATTTCGACCACAACTCTGCCGACGGAACCTATGGCGACACAGCATTTCGGCAAATACGCTTCAAGCTGAAGAATAGCGGCGGCACTATCTGCCTTTTTGACGAAGCAGGCAAGTCCCTGATCTCTGCCGATTATCCCGAACTCATCACCCGATGCTCATGGGCAAGGCGGCAAGACGGCAGCGAAGAATGGGGATGGACAGGCGAGCCTTCGCCGGCAGCATCGAACAACGACAGCGACTTCGCTGACTTTCGGCTTGATGCACCCGAAGTGGACACAGACTCCCGCCTCTTCACCGAGCCGTTCTCCATTAGCGTCAGCATCCCTACAGGTGCCACGTTGCGCTATACCACCGACGGCTCTACGCCAACAGCCGCCAATGGCAAGACAAGTACGGATGGCAGCTTCAATATCAGCGAGACCACAGTGCTACGCTTCTGCCTCTTGCAGCAAGGCATGCTCCCAAGTCCCGTCGTAACGCGAAGCTACATCTACCGCAACCATGACTATTACCTGCCCGCAATATCCATTGTCACCAATCGTGCAAACCTCTACGACAGTATGATTGGCGTTTACGTAGACGGCATGAACGGGGTGAGCGGACGCAACCACGGAGCCTCCAACATCAATATGGACTGGGAACGTCCCGTCAACTTCGAATACATTACGCCCGACGGAGAGATGGCCGTCAACCAAGAGGCAGAGTTCTCCATCTCCGGAGGATGGAGCCGGCACTATGCTCCCTCATCCTTCAAGATTAAGGCCACCAACCGCTACGAAGGCAAAAAGAGTATAGACCCCTACCCTTTCTTTCCCAACAGCCCCTACAACAAATACCGTCAGATACTGATTCGCAACGGCGGCAACGACAATAACTCGCAGGCACACGGACGTGTTCGCGATGCCATCACACAACAAGTTCTGCGCTCCAGCGGCTTCTATGTTGATTGTCAGGACTACCAGCCCGTACATGTCTTCTTCAACGGTCGCTACCTTGCCCAGCTTAACCTGCGTGAACCCAACAACCGCTATCACGGCTATGCGTACTATGGATATGACGACGACGAGATGGATGCCTTTGAGTACTCGAACGGCTATTTCCAGATGGCAGGCACGAAGGATGCCTTCAACCGTTGGAAACAGCTTGCATCCGGTTCCTCCAGTTCCGGCACTTACGAAGAACTCAAAGAGCTTATCGACATTGACGAAGTAACGAACTACTTCGCTGCCATTAGCTACATTGGCTGTTCCGACTGGATCTGCAATAATAATAATGTAAAGGGCTACCGCCCGCTTCCTGACGGGAGGTTCCACCTGACACTCTTCGACCAGGATTGGGGATGGAGCAACAGCAACGGCGTACAATTGCTTGACAACAACTATGGCAACGAACTACTTGCCATCTACAACGACATGAAGCGCGGCAGCTCTGATTTCCGTCGCCGTTTCGTTGATGCCTATTGCATCCTGCATGGCAGCGTCTTCACGAAAGACCGTTGCCTTGCGATTGGAGACAGCATTTGCCGCCTCGTAGAGCCTGCCCTCTCGTGGGAGGGCAAAGCCCCCTGGACATCCTACAATGAACAAAAGTCGCAAATGAGCGGACAGACATCGCGTACAACCCGCATGAACGCACTACGCTCAGCATACGGCCTCAGCCAAGGCATGACAGTACAGTTCAGCGCCACGGCTCCGGGTGCAGCTTTCCTGCTGAACGGTCAGCCGGTACCAGGTGCAACCTTCGACGGAATGCTCTTTGCCCCCGTCACGCTTGAGGTATCAGCCCCTGCTGGCTACAACTTCGTGGGATGGAGGCAGAATAGCAACGCCGTAGTAAAGGCCGTCAACAAAGGAGATGCATGGAGCTATTGGGACAGGGGTTCACTTGACGGTACGGACTGGAAGACAGGCTCCGTAGCAAGCTGGGGCGAAGGCATCTCACCGCTCGGCTATGGCAAGAGCGACATCGCCACGACAATCAGCTATGGTACGGACAGCAACCGAAAGTACCCGACCTACTACTTCCGCAAAAGCTTTACGTTAGACGGTGAACCGTCCGACATTGCGTCAATGACCCTCAACTTCACTGCAGACGACGGTTTCGTAGTCTACATCAACGGAACAGAAGCATGCCGCTACCTGATGCCCGACGGAGAACCGACCTTCGACACATACGCCACGACCTATGCCCCTGGCAATCCCGACTCCGGCATCCTCGACTTGCCTGCCAGCCTCCTGCGCAAGGGCGAAAACATCATAGCCGTGGAGGTGCACAACAACGTGCCCGGATCGTCCGACATCTACTGGAATGCCGAGATAAGCTACAGTGTTGCCTCGGGCACAGCCATCGTCAGCCGCGACCGCACATTGCACCTCGACAAGGATGCAAACACGCAGCTGACAGCCATTTTCACGCCTCTGCACCCGGATTGCCTCACGGCAGCAGGTGCCCCGCCAGTCGTGGTCAACGAGGTAAGCGCCGGCAATAGCGTTGCCACGAACGAATATGGCAAGCGCAATGACTGGATAGAGCTGTACAACACGACCGACCATGACATTGACCTCAGCGGCATGTATCTCACCGACGACCCTGCCGTTCCCCAGAAATACTGCATCACGCCGCGCCTCCTGTCCGGAGGGACATCCGCCGGAGCAAGCGGCCGGGACGATGCCCCGGTCATCATTCCCGCACACGGCTACTACATCATCTGGGCCGACAAGCTCGACCCGCTGCGTTACCTGCATACGGGTTTCAACCTGAGCAATGCCGACGAGCAGAGCGTTACGCTGACGGCGGCCGACGGTTCCTGGAGCGACTGCCTCACCTATCATGCCCATGGGGGCGACGAGAGCGTGGGACGCTACCCCGACGGCGGCAAGCGTATCTATCGCATGACGCGCCCGACCATCCGCCAGGCCAACACCCTGACCTCCTACAGCGAATGGCTCAGCGGCATTGACGAGAACTTCGACGAGGATGCCTTCCTCGATGCCATCACATCACCCTCAGAGGAGATGGCAGCAGGTGGCGGGGATGCCGTCTATACGATTGACGGCATGAAAGTCTCCCGTCCGCAGCGCGGCATCAACATCGTCCGCTCGACGAAACCCGACGGAACGGTCAGCGTCAAACGCATCGTCGTGAAATAAAAAAAGAAATGTATGTCTGCCCATTGCAGTCATACATTTCTTTTGTAACAACATTTACGTTTTCCGTACACCAGATTCCGTATATGTACAATATTATATAGATGAATTATTGAATTTAAAACTATTGCCTTTCTCTATTATTATCTGTAGCGTCTACAAATCCTGTGACTCTGATATAGACTTCACTTTTTTCACCACCTTCTTACTAATCATACTCTCCAAGAAATAATCCATCTGTTCTGCTGAATGCGTGTCCGTACCACAACAGTCATACATACCCTTGTCCAGCAGTTTCCTGGCTTTCGCCTGCACTTCCTGACCGTAGGCACCCACTAACGACGGTACGTTCAACTGCAGCAGCACGCCCT
>JAFLUV010000134.1 GCA_022508635.1 Prevotellaceae bacterium | reverse complement strand
AAAAAATGCAGCCATTGCTGACTGCATTCCTCCGTTGGCCTTGTGACGGTGGCTGTGTCGTCCCGGCCTTATCCTATGTTGCCCGTGCTGATGAGGTATTCGGCTATCTGCACGGCGTTGAGGGCGGCGCCTTTCTTTATCTGGTCGCTGACGAGCCAGAAGGCAATGCCGTTGGGATTGGCCAGATCCTTGCGGACGCGTCCTACGAAGACGTCGTCGCAGTTCTCGTGGAAGAGGGGCATGGGGTACTGCCTGTCTGCCGGCTCGTCTTCGAGCTGAAGTCCCTTGCCCTGACGGATGGCTTGGCGGAACTCTTCGACGCTGACGGGGCGCTCTGTCTCTGCCCATACGCTCTCGCTGTGGCAGCGCAGCGAGGGAACGCGCACGCACGTGGCGCTCACTTCGCAGTCCGTGTGCATGATCTTCTTCGTCTCGTGGTACATCTTCATCTCTTCCTTCGTGTAGCCGTTGTCGCAGAAGACGTCAATCTGCGGTATGACGTTGAAGGCGAGCTGGTAGGCGAACTTCTCGACGGTAGGCTCCTCGCCTGCCAGTACCTGGCGGCACTGCTCGTAGAGCTCTGCCATTGCGGCGGCTCCTGCTCCGCTTGCAGCCTGGTAGCTGGATACATGCACGCGCTTGATGTGCGACAGGTTCTCCAGGGCCT
This sequence comes from Prevotellaceae bacterium, assembly GCA_022508635.1. Classification (GTDB taxonomy): domain Bacteria; phylum Bacteroidota; class Bacteroidia; order Bacteroidales; family Bacteroidaceae; genus Physcousia. Next base: position 5,668 of record JAFLUV010000134.1, on the reverse strand, counting down.
GCAGGGCAACGACCATCATGATAGTCGTGCAGTTGGGGTTGGCTATGATGCCGCGCGGGCGGTTGAGCGCATCAGCGGCATTGCACTCGGGCACGACCAGCGGCACGTCCTCCTCCATGCGGAAGGCGCTGGAGTTGTCTATCATCACTGCCCCGTGCCTGGTGATGGTCTCGGCATACTCCTTGCTCGTGCCGCCTCCGGCGCTGGTGAAGGCGATGTCGACACCCTTGAAGTCGTCGTTATGCTGCAGGAGCTTCACTTCAATCTCCTTGCCCCGGAAGGCATACTTGCTTCCGGCACTGCGAGGGCTGCCGAAGAGCAGCAGTTCGTCGATAGGAAAGTTTCTCTCGTCAAGCACGCGCAGGAACTCCTGCCCGACGGCACCGCTGGCGCCTACTATTGCTACTTTCATTGTACTAAGGTTAATGAGGTTTGTCTAACTGGGGTGCAAAGGTAAGACAAAATCTTCATATAATATGTAATAATGTGTGATAATGTGCATGAAATTGCGTAATATGTCGGGAAAAAGCGTATCTTTGCACCCTGAAACCCTAAGAAAAGTACCCTGACACCCTAAAAAGGCGACAAATGATGCTACTCGATGCCCTTCCCGCCACTATGTCGACGGCGCTCATCACGGACCCTACGTGGATATTCTCCGTAGTGCTGGGCATCATCCTGCTGGCTCCCTTGCTGCTGCGGCAGCTGCGCATTCCTCCCGTCATCGGACTCATCATGGCGGGCATGCTGGTGGGGCAGTACGGGCTGAACCTTCTGGCACACGACAGCTCCTTCTCGCTTTTCGGCCAGGTGGGCATCTACTACATCATGTTCCTTGCAGGACTGGGACTGGAGATGGGCAGCGTGGAGCAGCACGGACACAACGGGTTGCGCTTCGGCCTGCTGACTTTCGTGATTCCCTTCTTCCTGGGCATTGCGACGAGCGTCTGGCTGCTGGGCTACAAGCTCTCGTCTGCTATCCTGCTCTCCTGCATCTATGCCAGCCATACGCTTATTGCCTACCCGATAGTGGGACGCTACGGCTTGAGCCGGCACCGCGTCGTAGTGGTCAGCGTGGTGGCTACGGCATTTGCCCTCTTTGCCGCCCTGCTCGTCCTTGCCGTGCTGGTAGGTAGCCAGAACTCAGGTGCCACATGGCTCACATGGTTGTTCTTCGGCTTGCGCTGCGTGCTTTATGTCGTTTTTGTCGTCATTGCCTTTCCCCGTATCGGCCGCTGGTTCTTGCGTCGTTATCAGGACAGCGTCATGCAGTATATCTTCGTCCTGACGCTTGTGTTCATCAGCGCGTCGCTTGCCAAGATGGTGGGGCTTGACGGGTTGCTCGGTGCTTTCCTTGCCGGCTTGTTGGTGAATCGTCTCATTCCCAAGACCAGCCCCTTGATGTCGCGTCTTGAGTTTGTGGGCAATGCCTTGTTTATCCCTTACTTCCTTATCGGCGTGGGCATGATAATAGACCTTGGCATACTGGTGCGCCATCCCGACACGCTTTGGGCAGTGGCGGTGATAGTGCTGACCGGCACCCTTTCCAAGCTGCTTGCCTCCGGACTTATGGTATGGACGATGAGGGAGAGCCGTCACAGCATGTGGCTCATGTTCGGACTGACGAATGCACATGCCGCCGGCGCCTTGGCCATCGTGAGCATAGGCACGAATCCCAAGGTGGGGCTCATGAGCGATGAAGTGCTGGGCGGAACTGTCATGCTCATCCTGTTCAGCTGCATCCTGAGTAGCTTTGCTGCCAATCGTGGTGCCAAGGAGCTTGCCCTGAGCGATATTTCCCTCGAGGACAACCGCGGTTCCTATCACGGTAAGTGCCTCGTCACCTATAGCCAGGAGGCAAATGTCAACGTGTTGACACAGCTCGCTATCCTCATCCGTAACCCTTTTATCCCTGACAGCCTCATGGGACTTTACGTTGCATACGAGGACGCTTCCCCCGACCCTGCGAAGCAAGGAGGCAAGGGAGGCGTGGAAAAAGGGCGTCGTCTCTTGGAGAATGCACAGATGATAGCAGCTGCGGCTGACGTGCCTATGGCGACTCTGAGCCGCATGAGCACCAACATTGCAGGCGGTATCCTGCATACGATGAACGAATATGACTGCGGCGAGGTCATAGTCTGTCTGGCTGACCGCACGACGGGAATGCCGCGTTCTTCGCTGGGTACGGTGATAGATAGTGTACTGAGTGGGAGCCACCGAGAGGTAATGGCGGTGCGTAGCATTGTGCCGCCGGGTACTATACGCCGGGTAATCGTGGCAGTGCCGCAGAAAGCAGAGTACGAGGTCGGTTTCTATAAGTGGCTGGAGCACATCTGCCGTATCGGTGAGGAATTGGATTGCCATTTGGAGTATCATGCACATGCCGACACCTTGCCCTACATCAGGGGCTATATGGAGCAAAAGCACAGCCATGTCCGTTCGCAGTATGCCGAGATGAACCGTTGGATGCAGTTCCTCAATCTCAGGCACGAAGTGGACTTGAGTTGCATGTTTGTTGCCGTCACGGCGCGGTCTGGCTTTATCTCCTATCAAGATAGCTTCGAGGAACTGCCATTGCTCATCCACCGTTACTTCAGCGATACGAACGTCATGCTTCTCTTTCCCGACCAGTGGGGTGAGCCGCATGAAAGCATCGTGGTCTTTACGCCCAACGGTACTGCTGTGCAGCGCCAGCCGCGTTCTATCGGAGGCTGGATACGTCGCCTTCTTTTTACTACACGCCGTACTGCAATGCTGCTCTGCTTCCTTCTTGCACCTTTTTTTTTGCACTATATAGCGGCACAGCGTCCACGTTATGACAAGATGTCGCCTTTGGTGAGACTGAAAGCCCTCACCAGCAATCCCTCACCGGGGAAAAGAGGGGATGACGCTCCCTTTCTTGCGAAGGATGTCTCCTTTTCCGGAAAAGATGCCTTCTCTTCAGAGCAGAGTACATCCTCTTTTGTGAAAGACAGTCGGCGGCTGCTGACCCTCATTCAATCCGATAGTGAGGAAGCTCTCAGCGAACATGCTTGCCATGTCTATGCCCGATGGGGAAACATCTATGCCGCTGCTGTTCCGGTGACGGAGCTTGAGGCTCTGTCGCTATGCCCGGAGGTGACGCGTATTGAATGCGGAAGGGTCTGCGAAGCCCTCACAGATACGGCAGCCATCATCACGCACTCCATTGCCCTTCGTACACCTGCGGCGCATCGTCCTGCCTATACTGGCCAGGGTGTCGTTGTCGGCGTGATGGATATAGGTTTCGATCTGACAAATCCTTCGTACTATAGCCGTGACATGGAGTCTTACCGCGTGCGTTCTTTTTGGGATATGCTTGACTATAGTGTCTCTCCTGAGGGCGGGGAGAGGGTGGTCAATGGCTTGGAGCTGCCCGTGGGAGCTGCCTATACGACGACAGAGAGCATCCTGCGCAAGGCTTGTTCGTCGGACAGTCACTTGCAGTATCACGGCTCGCATACTTCTACTACGGCGGCAGGCAGTGGCTATGACTCTCCCTATATCGGCATGGCACCCGATGCGGATATCTGCCTTGTGTCGAACTGTGTCAGCAGCGACATGGAGCTTGTGCCTGATTCCTTGCAGGATTTTTACGGCGTTGTTGCCGATCTGCTTGGCTTTGACTATATCTTCCGCTATGCTGACAGTGTGGGCAAGCCTTGCGTTATCAGTTTCAGTGAGGGCTCGCACGAAGATCTATGGGGTGAGGCGCAGCTCTATGGTATGGTACTTGACAGCCTTGTACGTCCTGGCCGTATTATATGTGCGGCGGCGGGTAATCAGTCTGTATACGGCACATATATGCACAAGCCTGCTGGACAGGAGCGGGCTGCTTCCCTTATCCAGCCGTCGGGCAATCTGACCTACATGCTGCTGCGCAGTCGTGGTGACTTTAGTGTGTGTCTCGATTTCATGGCATCCGGGGACGTGCTTCTGAGCCACGAAGTATCACTTAGTGACATCCTTGTCATGGAGGATAGTCTGCTGGTGGACACCATCACGGCCGGCGACCTTACCTTCCAGCTCATGTATAGCACGTATCCTTGCTGTTATGACCCTGCCCAACTTGTCACCGACGTGGTTATTACAAAGATAGGAAAGGGATTGCTGACCTCCATACAGATGGGTATCAGCGTCGTTGGCAGCGGGACTGAGGTGGAGGTATATCAGGGTGTCGGATATTTGCAGAGCAAGCCTGACTATCCTGATTATCAAGATGCAGAGTCTACACACAACATACATTTCCCTGGTTCCGTTCCCAGTGTCGTCTGTGTGGGTAGCACTTCCTACAGGACAGGTTTCCTTACCTACGAGGGTATATGGCGAACGGTGGACTGGGGAACAGGGGGTGAAGTGGCAGGATACAGTAGCCGGGGACCCACGATGGCTGGCAATGTCAAGCCCGATGTGCTGGCTCCGGGGACGAATGTCGTGGCGGCGTTCAACAGTTTCTATGCTGAGAGCAATCCACAGGACTATGTTGCTACGCTCGATGTGGTGCGCTACAAGTTCAACGGACGTACCTATGGATGGAACATGCAGAATGGTACCAGCATGGCATGTCCCGTGGTAGCTGGTATCATAGCGCAGTGGCTGGAGGCGATTCCGACTCTGACGCGTGAACAGATCATCGAGGCGTTCGGAGCGACATGCAAGCGCCACGATCCCTTGCTCACGTATCCTAATAATGACTATGGCTATGGTGAGATAGACGCAGAGGCTGGACTGGAATACCTGCTGGCGCATTATGACGGAGTAGTCCCTGTCCCCGCATCGGGGAGTGAGCGGGTCTATGACCTGAACGGCAGGGAAGTCACGCAACCATCACACGGAATATATATAATGTTGGGGACGGACGGTAGCAGGCGGAAGGTTCTCTTCGAATGAAGTTCCTGCCGTATGCACGCTCGGAAAATCAGAACAACAAAATGATAAGAGATATGATACAAGTACGGAATATAAGGAAAAGCTTTGGCAGCCTCGAGGTGCTGAAGGGTATCGACCTTGACATAGAGCGTGGCAAGGTGGTCAGCATCGTGGGTGCAAGTGGCGCAGGTAAGACGACGTTGCTACAGATTATGGGTACGCTGGACAAGGCTGATAGTGGCAGTGTCATCATAGACGGCATAGACGTGATGCGCCTCAGTGATGCAAAGCGTTCCGCCTTCCGTAACAAGCACATGGGTTTTGTCTTCCAGTTTCACCAGCTTTTGCCCGAGTTTACGGCTTTGGAGAACGTGATGATGCCTGCCCTGATAGGCGGCGACTCGCGGCGTGATGCAAGGAGGCGTGCCGGGGAGCTACTGACGTTCATGGGGCTTGCCGACCGCGAGGGGCATAAGCCAAACGAACTGTCGGGCGGCGAGAAGCAGCGCGTAGCCGTTGCGCGTGCCTTGGTGAATAGGCCTGACGTGGTCTTTGCCGATGAGCCGAGCGGATCGCTCGATACACTTAACAAGCAAGAGTTGCACCGTCTCTTCTTTGACCTGCGCGACCAGTTGGGTCAGACGTTTGTCATTGTGACGCACGACGATCAGCTTGCCGACCTTGCTGACCGCAAGATCTGCATGCAGGACGGTCTTATCATCACGATGTAGTCAGTATACTAATGTGAGTCCTGAAAATAGCCTCTCATTTTCACTCGAGT
>JAFLUV010000133.1 GCA_022508635.1 Prevotellaceae bacterium | reverse complement strand
CAGAGCGTCTGCCTTACAAGCAGAGGGTCGGGGGTTCGAATCCCTCAGCGCCCACGAAAAAGCGAAGCAAGGATGAACTATTCTTGCTTCGCTTTTTCGTATGATTCACTTTTTCCCAAAAGGGGCCTAGTAGACAAAAAGGGGCAGGTTGGAGGGAAATACTATTGGGCCTACTATTGTCACGCAATATGGAAACCTGCTACAATTCCCCCAGTTCACGACTGATTTCCTGAAGTGCCGTGCGGATGGATTGCAAGCGATCTATGACAAAAGACGTATCACTGGCTACTTTGCGGTTCTTGGTCAGTACAGCCTTGGCTGCCGCAATCTTCATGCCGCGCACTTTGAGCAGGTTATAGACAAGGCGCACCTCCTCAATGTCCTCCTTTGTGTATTGGCGCACGCCACGGCCACTCTTGCGAGGCTTGATGTTAGGGAACTCCTTTTCCCAATAGCGCAGCAACGACTCTGCCACATTAAACTGCTCGGCAACTTCGGCTATGCCGTAGTACTTCTTAAGCTCTTTGTTCGGATTGTATGCCATAATGCAACCTTAAAGACCCACTTGATTGTAATTCTTCGCAAAAGTACAAAGAATTTAAGAATTGAGGAAGAAGTATTGAGAATTATTTCGTATATTTGCAGACATTTTAAGAAATCAAAGAATAGGAGCCACTTATTGGCGGCTCAACAGAAATCGCAGACAAACAGGAACCGTTAATCGTCAAACAGCTAATGATTATGATGACAGCCAAAGAAATACGCGAATCGTTCAAGAACTATTTTGAAACCAAAGGACATCAGATAGTACCTTCAGCTCCAATGGTCGTGAAGGACGACCCCACCCTGATGTTTACAAACGCCGGCATGAACCAGTGGAAGGACATCATCCTCGGCACACGCGACCCAGAGCCGCGCCGTCGTGCCAACAGCCAGAAGTGCCTGCGCGTCAGCGGGAAGCACAACGACCTGGAGGAAGTGGGACACGACACCTACCACCACACCATGTTCGAGATGCTTGGCAACTGGTCGTTTGGCGACTATTTCAAGGAGGGTGCCATCGACATGGCATGGGAATATCTCGTGAACGTCCTGAAACTTGACCCCAAAGACTTGTATGTAACGGTCTTTGAAGGAAGTCCTGAAGAGAACCTTGTCCGGGACGACGAGGCAGCAGGCTACTGGCTGAAGCACGTTCCTGCCGACCATATTATCAACGGTAGCAAGCATGATAATTTCTGGGAGATGGGTGACACAGGTCCTTGCGGCCCATGCTCTGAAATACATCTTGACAGCCGTCTGCCCGAAGAGAAAGCTCAGGTACCCGGACGCGAGCTGGTCAACAAAGACAATCCGCAAGTCATCGAGATATGGAACATCGTCTTCATGCAGTACGAGCGTAAGGCGGACGGCCACCTCGAACCGCTCGGCATGAACGTCATCGACACGGGCATGGGATTTGAACGCCTCGTCCGTGCCATCCAAGGCAAGCACTCCAACTACGACACCGACATCTTCCAGCCCATCATCAAAGCCATCGGCGACCTGAGCGGCTATCGTTACGGCGAGAAGGAAGAAGTGGACATTGCCATGCGTGTCATCGCCGATCACCTGCGTGCCATTGCCTTCTCCATCGCAGACGGGCAGCTCCCTGGCAACGCAAAAGCCGGCTATGTTATCCGCCGTATCCTGCGTCGTGCCGTCCGCTACGCCTATACCTTCCTCGGACAGAAAGAGGCCTTCATCTACCGCCTCCTGCCAGTTCTCATCCAAGAAATGGGACAGGCATATCCCGAGCTGGAGGGACAGCGCGAACTCATCACAAAGGTAATGAAGGAAGAAGAGGAAAGCTTCCTCCGCACGCTTGAGACAGGCATCAGACTGCTCGACGGTGTGATAAAGGAAACGAAGGCAGCCGGACAGTCAGAGATTGCCGGGGAAAAGGCTTTCACCCTGTTCGACACCTACGGATTCCCCCTTGACCTCACGGAACTCATCTGCCGCGAAAATGGCCTTACCGTCGACGAAGCCGGCTTCAACGCCGAAATGCAAAAGCAGAAGGAACGTGCCCGGGGTGCCGCACAAAGAGAGCTGGGCGACTGGGTAACGCTAAAGGCAGACGGACAAGAACCGCAGTTCGTTGGCTATGACCACACGGAGTATACCTGCCACATCGTCAAATATCGTGAAGTCAAACAAAAGAAAGGCGTTGTCTATGAAGCCATCCTCGACCAGACACCCTTCTATGGAGAAATGGGTGGTGAGGTCGGCGACAGCGGAGTCCTCGTGAACGAAGCCGAAACCATCAAGGTTCTTGACACCAAGAAAGAGAATGGCATTAACATCCACCTGCTGGATCGCATCCCGACCGACCCCGAAGCAGAATTCATGGCTTGCGTAGACGTAGAACGTCGCCGTGCCATTGAAGCTAACCACACCTGCACACACCTGCTCGACCAAGCACTAAAAGAGGTACTCGGCGACCACGTGGAGCAGAAAGGTTCGCTCGTCACGCCCGACTACCTGCGTTTTGACTTCTCGCACTTCGAGAAGGTCAGCCCCGAACAAATCCGTGAGGTGGAGCACCTTGTCAACGAACGCATACGCCAGAACCTCCCGCTGCAAGAATATCGCGACACTCCCATAGAGGAAGCCAAGAAACTTGGTGCTATCGCTCTTTTCGGCGAAAAGTATGGCGACCGTGTGCGTGTTATCCAGTTCGGCACAAGCGTAGAGTTCTGTGGCGGTTGCCATGCCAGCGGTACAGGCTGCATAGGTATGGTGCGCATCCTCTCTGAGAGCAGCGTAGCAGCTGGTGTCCGTCGCATCGAAGCCATCACAGGCAAGGCCGTAGAAGAAGCCATCGACAAGCAGCAGGATATGATAAACAGCCTGCGAGCCCTCTTCAACAATGCTCCCGACCTGAAAGGTACCATCCAGAAAGCTATCAACGACAACGCCGAACTCCGCAAACAAGTGGAGGAAATCATGCATGAAAAGGCTGCCAGCCTGAAGAAAGAAATGCTCGACAAGCAGAAGGAAGTAAACGGCATCAGCGTGCTGAGTGCCATTACGCCCCTCGGTGCAGAATACGTCAAGGACATTGCCTTCCAGTTGCGTGCGGAGGTTGAGAACTGTCTTGTCGTCATCGGCTCTGTTGCCGACGGCAAGCCACTCCTCACGGCAGCCGCCTCGGACAGCGCCGTTGCAGCAGGCATCAACATAGGCAAGAACATTCGCCAGGCGGCACAGCTTATGCAAGGCGGAGGCGGCGGTCAGCCCCATTTCGCCACGGCAGGCGGCAAGAATGTCGAAGGCATCCACGCTGCCGTAGAGAAACTCATTGAGATTCTTACCGCATAGGCTCTATACAAGGGGAGGGGTTGTAAAGCTACAATCCCCCCTTATTATTATATATATCCTTATTACCTTATATATATATAATATGTATAAGCCACCCCGAAGCGGTAAAGGTGGGCTTCGTGGACGGCGATACTGCAAATGCCATTTTCTTACATCATTATGTCACATTTGCTCTCATTTCCTGCCAAATAATTCAGACCTTTGCAACGGAGAGTGTTGAAAAACCGTTCTCGTTCCCTCCCACGAACCAAAACTTTCTTTGAACAACTACCGAAACTTTCTTTGAACAACTAAACAGTAATAGAAATGAAAACAAGCAGAAACCTATTAGCAGGAATGGTGATTGCCGCCTGCACCGCCCTTGCTACAGGATGTGGACAGGGCAGTCCACAAATCGCAGGACAACGCACTGCAGCCCTTGACGACGCTGCGTGGGAGACATCTAAGTGGATATCCGCAGTCGATGCACCCGTAGTGGAAGGACGTATTGACAACATTGAGAAAGAACTGGCTGCCGACGGTGCCAGCTGGTTTGTCACGACAAGAACGAACGAAAAGACGGTGAAGCAGGCTGTATGGATGACCACCGGCCTGGGTGTCTACGAACTTTACGTCAACGGGAAGCTCGTCGGCGAAGAGATTCTTAAGCCGGGCTTCACGCATCACGGCAAGACAAAACGTTCCTTCACCTACGACATCACCGATGCCTTCAACCTCCGCAGCGGTGCAGAGAACCAACTTGCCGCACAGGTTACGCCGGGATGGTGGGCAGACAAGATTGTCACTCCCTGGGGACACGACGGTATGATAGGACGCAAGTGTGCCTTCCGCGCCGTGCTCCAACTGACCTACACCGACGACTCCACCGAATGTTTCGGCACGGACACCGAGACGTGGCAGGCAGGCATCGCAGGTCCCGTAAAGCATGCCGGTATCTTCGACGGCGAGACATACGATGCCCGTGAGCCATTAGGGTTCGAGACTCCCGAGAAGCTTTCCACACCCGAGGAGAACACAGAGTTCAGGGGTGAGATCCTGCCTTCAGACGGTGCAGAGATATACCTGCGCACCGACCTCGCGCTGAATCCCGTAGAGGCCTACACATGGGAAGGCGTAGAAGGCGAGAAGGACGAAGAGGGTGCCAGGGAATTCGGCAAAGTAGTCGTGGCAGAGACGTTTGCACCCGGCACGCCCATGACGGTAAGGCCCGGTCAGACCCTTGTCGTCGACTTCGGCCAGAACTGTGCTGCCGTCCCCTCGTTTGTATTCAAGGCCAACGAAGGCACCGTGCTCACATGTCTGCCCGGCGAGCTGCTGAACGATGGCAACGGTGCACGTCGCCGCGGCATGGACGGTCCGGAGGGCAGTGTCCACCGCGACAACCTGCGCCAGGGCAGCAACGCCATGCGTGCCGTCTATACCTTCAAGGGCGACAAGCAGCTTGAGAAGTTCTGCCCCCGCTGCACCTTCTTCGGCTATCGCTTCGTCTCCATCACGGCTACCGACGAAGTCATCATCCAAAGCATACAGTCCGTACCGGTCACCTCCATTGCGAAGAACCTTGAGACAGGTGTCATCACGACTGGCCATGACCTCATCAACAAGCTCATCTCAAACACCGTCTGGGGACAGCGCTCCAATTACCTGAGCGTTCCCACCGACTGTCCGCAGCGCAACGAGCGCCTGGGCTGGACTGCCGACACGCAAGTCTTCACCGAGACGGGCACCTTCTTTGCCAACACCGATGCCTTCTTCCACAAGTGGATGCGCGACATGCGCGACTCGCAGGGCGAGCTTGGCGGATTCCCCGGCGTAGCTCCCCTGGCACAGTACGGCAACGAGATGGCGCGCCTGGGATGGACCGATGCCGGCATCATCGTGCCCTGGACCATCTGGAAGCAGTTCGGCGACAGCGACATCGTCGAGGAGAACTGGGATTCGATGAACCGCTTCATGAACCACATCTACGAGACAAAGTATGACCACGAGGCCCTGCTCTCGGAGAACGGCAACTACCAGTGGGCCGACTGGCTCAGCTACGAGCCGCTGGAGAGCAGCAGCGGACGAGGCTTTGCCGAAGGCAGACCCCTGCCCGAGGCCGTGCAGTACTGGAACTACCTGAGCGCCTGCTACTGGGTCATCGACGCCGGGATGATGGCCGACATGGCTGCCGCCACCGGTCGCGACGCAGCCCCCTACAACACCATGGCAGAGGAGGGACGCAGCTACATCAAGGAGAACTTCGTGAACGAGGACGGCACCTTCAGGACCGAAATCCTCAACACCATGCAGACACCGGCCCTCTTCGCCCTGAAGACCGGCATCGTGGAGGGCGAAGGACGCGAAAGCATGATTGCCCGCCTGCGCCAGAACTTTGCCGACCACGACAACTGCCTGCAGACCGGCTTCCTCGGCACCTCCATCCTCATGCAGACGCTCAGCGACAACGGCATGAGCGACATCGCATACGAACTCCTCCTCCAGCACAAGAACCCCTCGTGGCTCTACTCCATCGACAACGGCGCCACGACCATCTGGGAGCGCTGGAACAGCTACATGGCAGACCAGGGCATGGGTCCGCAAGGCATGAACTCCTTCAACCACTACGCCTACGGCGCCGTATGCCAGTGGATATGGGAGTATGCAGCCGGCATCGCAGCCGACACCGCAGAGCCCGGCTTCCGCCACATCATCATGCGCCCCGTACCCGACAAGCGCCTGGGCAGCCTCGACGCAGAGTACCGCTCTGCAGCCGGACTCATCAAGAGCAGCTGGAGATACGACGGCGACCAGTGGACCTGGACCTTCACCGTTCCCGAGGGAGCGACAGCCACCGTTACCCTGCCCGGCGAAACGGACAGCAAAGACTACGAAGCCGGAACCTATACCCTCACGAAGTAAGGCTCCCGAACCCCCGACACTCCATACGGCATCCCAGCTGAAAGCCTGAGGAGACAGAGACTTCCCCCTGCTGCACGACACCGCAACAGGGGGAATGTCTTGTCAACACCTGTCCCGTTTCTGTAATTCCTTGTCCCGTTTCT
>JAFLUV010000132.1:4528-6491 GCA_022508635.1 Prevotellaceae bacterium | reverse complement strand
AAGCTCTGGTAGGCTTTCTCCGTCTCTTCCGGCAGTTTGTAGGTGTAAGTCATGTAGTTCACGTCCTTCAGCCGTGTATCATTGGCTACGGTGGCTATGACTTCCCAAGAAGGATCGTCTACACCGGGATTGCTGTCAACGGGAGAACCATAGAGCGTCCACGACTTCGGGTTGCGTCCGCCGTACTGGGCGTTGTCGTTGGCAGTGGAGATCTGATACCCGGTGACGAAGATAGGACGGGAGGCATGGAAGATGGCATAGACGGGATTGCCTTCGCCGCCATTGAGACACCACTTCGTGGAGGTGCTGCCGTCGAAGAGCTTGTCATAGTCTTCGGCAGCACTGAACCCGGCCGAGCCTTCATCGGGCGAGAAGCTGACACTGACGGCTGCCTTCTCGTACTCCTTGGCAGCTGCCTTCCCATAGGATAGTGCATTGAGGCTCTGAGCCAGGTTCTCCATGTCGTCCTCGCCACCAAGGGGAGCATATATCTCGAGGCTGGACTTGAGCATACGTCCGTCGCACACGGCACTGACCTCTTCGGGGGTCATGGCGGAACGCCAGAAGAAGAGCTCGCTTACTTCTCGGCCATTGTCCTCGTCGCCTACGCTGACTTCCTCTATCCTTGCCAGACGCTGGGACACCTCACCTGCCTTCACCTTATCTATATACAGGATGGTACGGCGCTGGGCATAGTAGCTCGTCAGGGTAACGTAGTGCCAACCGTCGTCACCAATGGCCTTTGCAGAGGTGAAGGAGGTGCCGTCGGGAGCAGTGTATGTGACAGTGCCGTCTGCATTGACACGAACGGCAGCATGTTGCCGGCCTGAAGCCTGCGTGAGGCGAACGACCTGACCTTCCGTTCCTTTCAGGCGAATGGTGACAGTAAAGGGATGAACCGTCTCCTCTGGCTCGAAATAGATTGTCTTGCCCGCCTCTATGGTCATACTCTTCGTGCGGTCGCGTACAGGCTGAGGTTTTCCGGCCTTGATGGCGTCGAAGAGGGAAGGCACCATGGCGTACATGAACTCGGCATGTCCGGCAGTGTTCTGGTGGTAGGTGTCGGAGACATAGCCGTCTGCCCACTGCCCGTTACCCTTGTCTATGGAGCCCAGCACGTTGGTGGAAGGCACGTCCCACTGGTGGATGAGCAAGTTGAGCTGCTTGACATAGCTGTAGTCGCTCTCGTTGTAGTCACCACGGGTGTAGTTGTTCATCACCACGGGAATCTTTCCGTCGGCACGCACTTTGCTGATGAGCTTCAGCATGTTGTCGCGCCACTGGTTGTATACTGCTTGCTGGTCACTGGCTCCGTGAATGCCTTCGTTGCCCAGCGAGAGACCAAAGATGACGTATCGGCCAAAGTCACGAATCAAGTCATCATATCTGTTCAGCAGGTCGTTCGTCGTATTACCGCCAATGGAAACATTAGAAGTATAGAAAGGCGTCTGGCTACGGCCTTCGTCGTAGCGGTTGATAAGTTGCTGTCCGTAGAGGTAACGGTAGCCCTTGAAGTCAGTAGCTCCCTGTCCGTTCGCAACGGACGAGCCAAAGACTGAGATGCGGTTTTCATCAATGGGTGCACTGATATCATACACCATCCGGTTCATATCGACTGTGATGGTATAGGTTCCGGCATTCTGGTAGATATCCTCCGTGCTTTGTCCCTTTTCCACTTCTCCCAGGTCGTAGCGTGTAGAGGCGCCTCTCAGGCGCTTGATAGCATAGGCATCATCATTATTGAGGGCAAAGTACATGGTCTTGTCCACCCATTGCTGAGACACGGTTTCCTGCAGGGTGACTTCTCCCTGGAAAACGCCTGCACCCAAGTATGGAATAGCAGGATTGCCAGCACCGATGTTGCCGCGCACGTTCATGGTGACTGGCATGACGGTGACGGTGGAAGCTGAGGTATTGACGGTAATGCGTGCCACACAGTCGGAGGTAATACTAAAAGGTACGC
>JAFLUV010000132.1:0-4428 GCA_022508635.1 Prevotellaceae bacterium | reverse complement strand
GAGGTATTGACGGTAATGCGTGCCACACAGTCGGAGGTAATACTAAAAGGTACGCCATCGCCTGTGCAGAAAGTACCGTTGCCGTTGTCAGAGAGGGTCAGCATCCCGTCTTCTGTCTGACCGGAGAGGGTGAAGGTACCGGCAGTAAGGCGGGCATATACCTCATATATATTATTGCCGAGCGACTTGAACGTAGCGTCCTCGGCATTACCGCTGATCTGAAGGCTGGAAAAGACAATAGGCTCCTCGGGGCGAACTCCTCCCTCATATTCCTCTACCCTCATGGCGTTGATATGAGCCATGCCCGTCAGCCGTTGCATGGTAATGAGGATGTTGCCGCCCTTGTCAGGATAGATGTAGTCGCTCTGCAGGATGTTGCGCAAGTTGCCGGAGTAGTTCTCGCCACCGATATTGGAGCCGGAAGTGGTCTGCCCGCCTGTCCATGAACGTTGCCCCGTAATGGTATAGAGGGCACAGCGGTCGGCATCGATATTGCGCGAGCCGTAGATGTAGAAGCGATAGCAATGGTCAGTATTGAGCTTCGTCAGGCGGAAAGAGCGTACATCGCTGTTATCGATGAAGATATAGTCTTCGGTAGCAGTCTTAATGGCAAGGTCGCCCAAGTCGTCCGCCGAAGGGTCGTTGTTGCCTCCGGCCTCGATGCCATTGCTGTATGTCTTGTCGACAACGACAAAACGCGCTCCTGTGGTAGCATTCGATTGGTTCTTGACGGAGACAGTCTTGTTTGCGGGGATGGTGTTGCTCGTACTTGTGCCAGAGTTAATATTGTTCCAGTAGTTGCCATTTGCATCCTTGCCTGTCGTGGCGTGCCCGCGCGTGTTGTTGCTTATCTCGCCAAAGTCAAAGTACATCTTCTGTACGAGGGAAAGCCCTTGGTTCGGACGCTCAAGGCCAGACACCTCTTCTATCTTCATGCAGTTGAGGTAGACCATGATACCGGAACTCTTCTTGCTTATCGTGAGAGCGATGCAACCATCCCTATCGGGAAAGACAGGCTCGGAGGCCAGTATGTTATTATTGTTGCCGTTGTAGCCTCCGTTGCCTATGGCTGCACCTGACATCGCCATTTCTCCCTTCCAGATGTTCTCGCCGCTTATCTCGAAGCAGGCAGCCCTTGTGTCGGTTGCCAGGCGTGAGCCAAAGAGGTGGAAGCGATAGCCCTTGTCCAAGTCAAGTCCCTTGAATTTGATGACGCCATAGTCCTGTCCTTCCTCAAGGAAGATGTAGTCCTGTGTGGCACTCTCTATGGCAAGGTCTCCGAGAAGCGATGCCGAGGGATTTTGCAGGCCACCGTTTGTATAACCGTTGGTGGAGAAACGCGACGAGAGCTGCAGGATGCATTCGGTTGATGTGTTATCGGATGCTATAAGGCTGATGGTCTGGGGATAAGCCTTGTCTGGTGCTCCCGTTCCTTTGCCGAAGATGTTGTTCCAATAGTGTCCGTTCTTGTCTGCTCCCGTTGTCTTATACCCTTGTCCGGAGACATTGTTCTGTCCAAAGTCGACGTAGAAAGTGCGCTCACGTACCTGTGCATTTGCCGTCAGCATGCCCGACAATATGGCGGTCAAGAGAAGAATTATTTTCTGCCTATACATTGTGTGTTTGTTTTAGCGTGGTTGCTTTATTGGTGTCTTTGTTTTCAGGATGCAAAGATACAACATTGTTCCTATATCTGCAAATAAAGGTTACACAAAACAGATTTCCAGGGTTCTGAGACATGTGCCAGAACCCTGGAAATCATCTTATGGAGTTTACGTTGTTACTTAAGTACGCCGAGTTCCTTGCCTACCTTGACGAAGGCGGCGATGCACTTGTCGAGCTGCTGGCGGTTGTGTCCGGCCGAGAGCTGTACGCGGATACGTGCCTCGCCCTTTGGCACGACGGGATAATAGAAGCCGGTGACGTAGATGCCTTCTTCCTGCATCTTGGCTGCGAAGACCTGCGAGAGCTTTGCGTCGTAGAGCATTACGGCGCAGATGGCACTCTGTGTTGGCTTGATGTCAAAGCCTGCCTCCATCATCTTGTCGCGGAAGTAGGCGACGTTCTCTACCAGACGGTCATGCAGTTCGTTTGACTCTTTCAGCATCTTGAATACTTCCAGCGAGGCACCAATGATGCAGGGAGCAAGGGAGTTGGAGAACAGGTAGGGACGTGAGCGCTGGCGCAGCAGGTCGATAATCTCCTTGCGGCCGGTGGTGAAGCCGCCCAGGGCACCACCAAAGGCCTTGCCCAGTGTGCCGGTATAGATGTCTATGCGTCCGTAGGTGTCGGTCAGTTCGCTTACGCCGTGGCCTGTCTTGCCTACGACGCCTGCCGAGTGGCTCTCGTCGACCATGACGAGGGCATCGTACTTTTCGGCAAGGTCGCATATCTTGTCCATCGGGGCAACGTTGCCGTCCATGGAGAACACGCCGTCGGTGACGATGATGCGGAAGCGCTGGGCTTGTGCCTCTTGCAGGCACTTCTCCAGCTCCTGCATGTTGGCGTTGGCATAGCGGTAACGCTTTGCCTTACAGAGACGTACACCGTCGATGATGGAGGCATGGTTGAGTGCATCGCTGATGATGGCATCCTCCTCCGTGAGGAGCGGTTCGAACACGCCGCCGTTGGCATCGAAGCAGGCTGCATAGAGGATGGTGTCCTCGGTCTTGAAGTAGTCACTGATGGCTGCCTCGAGCTGCTTGTGTATATCCTGCGTGCCACAGATAAAGCGCACGCTGGACATGCCGAAGCCGCGCTCCTGCATCATGCGCGTAGCACCTTCGATGAGCCGTGGATGGTCGGAGAGACCCAGGTAGTTATTGGCACAGAAGTTCAGGACTTCCTTGCCCTTCACCTGAATGGATGCCTTCTGCGGACTTTCTATGAGGCGCTCTTCCTTGTAAAGTCCTGCTTCGCGAATCTCAGCGAGCGTCTGGCTGAGGTGTTGTTTCATTTTTCCGTACATAGTGCTATTTTAGTTTAAGGTTGTAAGTTCGTGTCTGTGGAATCCGTGCATGAGAGCCGTTTTTTGTAACTTTGTCGTGCAAAAGTATAAAATAATTGTGAATTATGAATTCCGTATTGGCAATTATTTTGTAACTTTGCAGCCGAATTGAAAAAACTGACAACACATTCATGAAAAACATTCTGGTAATAGGCTCTACAGGTCAGATAGGTTCTGAGCTGGCGATGCACTTGAGAGGTATTTACGGTAGTGAGCACGTAGTGGCTGGATACATCCCCGGGGCTGAGCCCAAGGGCGAGCTGAAGGAGAGCGGTCCGTCGGCCATTGCCGACGTGGTCAACGCACAGACCATTGCCGATGCAGTGAAGCTGTACAACATTGACACCATATACAACCTGGCTGCGCTGCTCTCCGTCGTAGCAGAGTCGAAGCCCCGCCTGGCCTGGCAGATCGGCATAGACGGCCTGTGGAACATCCTTGAGATAGCCCGCGAGAACAAGTGCGCGGTATTCACGCCCAGCTCCATCGGCTCCTTTGGCCTTGAGACGCCGCACGACATGACGCCGCAGGACACTGTGCAGCGCCCCCGGACCATCTACGGCGTGTCGAAGGTGACCACGGAGCTCCTGAGCGACTGGTACTTCCACAAGTACGGAGTCGACACACGCTCCGTCCGCTTCCCCGGCATCATCTCCTATGTGACCCCTCCGGGCGGCGGCACTACGGACTATGCCGTCGACATCTACTACTACGCCGTGCGCGGCGAGCGCTTCACCTGCCCCATCAAGGCCGGAACACGCATGGACATGATGTACATGCCCGACGCGCTGCAGGCCGCACAGATGCTGATGGAGGCCGACCCTTCGCGCCTCAAGCACCGCAACGGCTTCAACATAGCGGCTATGAGCTTCGGGCCGGAGACTATCTACGAGGCCATCAAGGCGCACAAGCCCGGGTTCGAAATGGTATATGACGTCGATCCCCTGAAGCAGTCCATCGCCGAATCGTGGCCGGACATGATGGACGACACCTGTGCCCGCCAGGAATGGGACTGGGCACCCAAGTTCGGACTCGAAGAGATGACAGCAGACATGCTGGACAAACTGACAAAGAAACTGCTGTGACAGCAGGCTGATCGCGCCGTGACGGCGGGACAACAGAATACATTATTGCCAAGCGGTGAAGAGCCGCATTATAAAGGCAAAAGACTTTATAACAAAATGGTTTATTTGGGGAGGCAGACACTCGTGATGAGCATCTGCCTCTTTTTTTCATGAGTCTTGCTGCTTTTGTCCGTCGCCGCAAGGTATCCCTATAGTCTGTAGAAGCAAAAAAATCTTGGATTTCACGATATTTTCTGCCGCATTTGTTGCATCGTATACGCCGTTTCGCTATCTTTGCATCATTATTCACTTTGCATGAAAATCCTATTAAAAAGACTACAAAATACTAATGTCTCA
>JAFLUV010000131.1 GCA_022508635.1 Prevotellaceae bacterium | reverse complement strand
GATGCAGTAATTTCTTCGAAAGTACCTATAATTTTGTGTCTTTGGCCCGGTGTTGTGGGCTTAAATTTACGTACTGCCATCTTTTATTAAATGTTGCTATAAAAATCAATAACGTCACCTTCTTTGAGGGTTACAATTGCCTTCTTGAAAGCGTTGGTACGTCCTTTAACAAGACCAGAACGGGTGTAGCGCCTCTTACTCTTACCTGCATAGACACAAGTATTAACGTCAGTAACGGTGACGTTATACAAAGCCTCCACCTCTTTCTTAATCTCAATCTTGTTGGCATCGGGACGAACAATGAAGCCGAACTTATTCTGCTTCTCTGTGATACTGGTCATCTTCTCAGAGACCAGAGGTTTAACGATATATCCCATATTCTAAATTTCGGCTACTTACTTAGTTAAGTTTCCATCGATTACATCGAGAGCACTCTCAGCTACCACCATAATATCTGCATTCAAAACTTTGTAGGTATTGAGCGCAGTTGCAGGCATAACTTGGACGCGTTCGATATTTCGAGCTGACAAATATACGACTTTATTTGCACCTGGCAAAACAAAGAGAGTCTTCTTGCCGGAAACTTTAAGATTATTTAAGATTTCAATCATTGCTTTCGTCTTGGGAGCGTCAAAAGAGAAATCTTCAACAACAACCAATGCATTCTCTTGTGCCTTATATGCAAGAGCTGATTTACGAGCAAGCTGACGAAGCTTTTTATTGAGTTTGAAACCATAGTCACGAGGCTTTGGACCGAACACGCGACCTCCACCAACAAGTACGGGAGAATTGATATCACCACGACGAGCACCGCCGCCACCTTTCTGGCGACCAAGCTTGCGTGTTGATCCGCTGACTTCACTTCTTTCCTTAGATTTAGCTGTCCCTTGACGCTGGTTAGCCATGATGAGTTTCACATCAAGATAGATGGCGTGGTCATTGGGCTCAATAGCGTAAATGTCATCATTGAGAGTGACCTTACGTCCTGTCTCCTGACCCTTAATATTTAATACACTTAATTCCATTACTTGATAACGCTTACGATTGAACCATTGAATCCCGGGACACTTCCCTTAATAAGAAGGAGGTTATGTTCGGGAATTACCTTTAACACTTGCAAATTGTGTGTAGTCACACGGTTGCATCCCATCTGACCACCCATACGCATTCCTTTGAATACCTTTGCAGGATATGAACATGCACCGATAGAACCGGGCTTACGCAGACGGTCATCCTGACCATGAGTTGCCTGACCTACGCCACCAAAGCCGTGACGCTTTACTACGCCCTGGAAACCGCGACCCTTAGAGGTTGCGATAACATCGACAAAAGAACTGTCTGCGAACAAGTCAACGGTGATAGTATCACCCAGATTCAGTTCCTGTTCAAAACCTGTGAACTCGGCCAAGTGTCTCTTGGGAGTTACTCCTGCTTTCTTGAAGTGGCCCATGAGAGGAGCTGTCGTATTCTTCTCCTTAGCCTCTTCAAAACCGAGCTGAACGGCATTGTAACCATCCTTCTCTACGCTTTTAATCTGAGTAACAACACAAGGACCTAATTCGATAACAGTGCATGGTACATTCTTACCCTCGGCACTGAAAACGGAAGTCATTCCGATTTTCTTTCCTAATAATCCTGGCATTTCTGTTATTCTATATGATTAAACAATTATTATATTACACCTTAATCTCTACTTCTACACCACTGGGAAGCTCAAGTTTCATGAGAGCATCAATGGTCTTCTCACTCGAGCTGTGGATGTCAACAAGGCGCTTGTAGCAGTTCAGCTCGAACTGTTCACGACTTTTCTTGTTAACGAATGTAGAGCGGTTGACAGTGAAGATTCTCTTGTGTGTGGGCAGAGGTATGGGACCACTTACCACAGCGCCTGTCTCCTTTACTGTCTTTACGATCTTTTCTGCAGACTTGTCAACCAGATTATGGTCGTAAGACTTCAGTTTGATTCTAATTTTTGGACTCATTTCTTTATTAGTTAATTTATTTGTGTTTTATAAGGGATAAGGTATCAACCGCAAAGAGTCATTTGCTTGCGGCTGACCTTATCCTTTTCATGATTATATTCTACTATATACTATACATTATTTATATAATATATCAAACCAGATCTACGCGACCCTTTATCTCCTCAAGCACAGCCTTAGCGATGCCAGAGCTTACGGGAGCATGGTGGTCATAGGTCATAGAGCTGGTAGCACGACCAGAGGTAATGGTACGCAGAGCGGTGACGTAGCCAAACATCTCTGCCAAGGGAACCATTGCCTTAACAAGACGGGCACCTGTACGTGTGGAATCCATTCCTTCTACCTGACCACGACGCTTGTTAAGGTCGCCAATCACATCACCCATGCTCTCTTCCGGCGTTACCACCTCAAGCTTCATGATGGGTTCCATAAGAACAGGCTTAGCCTTAGCGCAGCATGCCTTATATGCCATCTGTGCAGCAAGTTCGAACGAGAGCTGGTCGGAGTCGACGGGATGGAAGCTACCATCTACGAGCTCAACCTTCAAGCTGTCCATGGGGAATCCACCAAGCACACCATTCTTCATAGCGGCCTCAAAGCCTTTCTGGACGCTGGGAATGAATTCTTTGGGAATGTTACCGCCAGTAACGCTGTTGATGAATTGCAGGCCACCCTGTGTGAAGTCCTCGTCTACGGGACCCACATTAACGATGATGTCTGCGAACTTACCGCGACCACCAGACTGCTTCTTGTAAACCTCACGATGGTTAACGCTGGCAGTGATGGCTTCCTTGTAGTTCACCTGAGGCTTACCCTGGTTGCACTCCACCTTGAACTCACGCTTCAGACGATCAATAATGATATCGAGGTGAAGCTCGCCCATGCCGCTGATAACGGTCTGACCGCTCTGCTCATCGGTATGTACGGTGAAGGTGGGATCCTCTTCTGCAAGCTTGGCAAGACCGTTGCTCAGCTTGTCAAGATCCTTCTGGGTCTTGGGCTCAACTGCGATACCGATAACGGGATCGGGGAAGTCCATAGACTCAAGCGTAATGGGAGCATCCTCCTCAGCGAGAGTATCGCCAGTATGGATATCCTTGAAGCCTACACCGGCACCGATATCGCCTGCGCTGATGCAGTCAACGGGATTCTGGTGGTTAGAGTGCATCTGGAACAGACGACTCACGCGCTCCTTCTTACCTGAACGTACATTATAAATGTATGAGCCTGCCTCTACCTTGCCGCTATAGACACGGAAGAACGTGAGACGGCCTACATACGGGTCTGTCGCAATCTTGAATGCAAGGGCTGCTGTCTTCTCGTCCTCATCGGGCTTGCGGGTCTCAGCCTCGCCGGTCGTAGGATTGACGCCTTCGATGGCAGGTGTGTCAAGAGGTGAGGGAAGGAACATGCAGACGTAGTCGAGCAGTGTCTGTACGCCCTTGTTCTTGAAAGAAGAGCCGCAGGTCATGGGTACGATATTCAGGGCGAGGGTACCCTTGCGGATAGCAGCGATGATCTCTTCGGTAGTAACAGAGTCGGGATCCTCGAAGAACTTCTCCATCAGAGCCTCGTCCTGCTCTGCTGCTGCCTCTACGAGCTTAGAGCGCCATTCCTCGCACTCATCCTTCATGTCGGCGGGGATGTCCTCGACGTCATACTCTGCGCCCATCGTCTCGTCGTGCCACAGGATGGCCTTCATCTTGAGCAGGTCAACGATGCCCTTGAAGTTCTCTTCTGCGCCAATGGGCACAGCAAGAACGACG
This sequence comes from Prevotellaceae bacterium, assembly GCA_022508635.1. Classification (GTDB taxonomy): domain Bacteria; phylum Bacteroidota; class Bacteroidia; order Bacteroidales; family Bacteroidaceae; genus Physcousia. Next base: position 2,764 of record JAFLUV010000131.1, on the reverse strand, counting down.
GGGTTTGCGCCTAAGACGTCCTTCATCTGGCGCACGACCTCAAAGAAGTCGGCACCCGAGCGGTCCATCTTGTTGACATATCCCATACGGGGTACGTTGTACTTGTCAGCCTGGCGCCAGACGGTCTCGGACTGAGGCTCTACGCCACCCACTGCACAATATGTAGCGACAGCGCCGTCCAGCACGCGCAAAGAGCGCTCCACCTCGGCGGTAAAGTCCACGTGTCCCGGCGTGTCGATCAAGTTAAACTTGTACTTCTGGCCTCCGTAGGTCCAATAGGCCGTCGTAGCAGCAGAAGTGATGGTGATGCCACGTTCCTGCTCCTGCTCCATCCAGTCCATGGTGGCGCCGCCTTCATGCACCTCGCCAATCTTGTGTGTCTTGCCGGTGTAGAAGAGGATACGCTCGGAGGTCGTTGTCTTGCCGGCATCAATGTGAGCCATGATACCGAAGTTACGCGTCAAATGTAAATCTTGCTTTGCCATTTCCAATAAAAGTCTAAGCGTTCTTGAATGTTTAAGTTGTTATTAGAAACGGAAGTGAGCGAAGGCACGGTTGGCTTCCGCCATACGGTGCATGTCCTCCTTGCGCTTGTATGCGCCACCCTGTTCGTTGTATGCATCCATGATCTCGGCAGCCAGCTTGTCGGCCATGGTCTTGCCGCCACGCTTGCGGGCGTAGGAGATCATGTTCTTCATGCTGATGCTCTCCTTGCGGTCGGGGCGGATCTCGGTGGGCACCTGGAACGTTGCGCCGCCTATGCGACGGCTCTTCACCTCCACCTGAGGGGTGATCTTGTCGAGGGCTTCCTTCCAGATGGTCAGGGCATCCTTCTCCTCGCCCGACATCTTTGCCTTCACGTTCTCCAGAGCCTTGTAGAAGATCTCATACGAGATGCTCTTCTTGCCGTCATACATCAAGTGGTTGACGAACTTTGACACCTTCACGTCGCCGAACACGGGATCGGGAAGGATGATTCTCTTTTTTGGTTTAGCTTTACGCATGTCTTGTTTTGTTTTTGGTCAGGGCTGTCTTTCGTGTCCTTCAACGTCCCCCTCCGGGGCATTTACTCAACCTTAGTTACAAGCCAAAACGGTTAATGATTACTTCTTTGCTGCCTTTGGACGCTTGGCGCCGTACTTCGAGCGGCGCTGCGTGCGGTTTGCCACGCCGGCGGTGTCGAGCGTACCGCGCACGATGTGATAGCGCACGCCGGGCAGGTCCTTCACACGGCCGCCGCGCACCAGCACGATGCTGTGCTCCTGCAGGTTGTGTCCCTCTCCGGGGATGTAGCTGTTCACTTCCTTCGAGTTTGTCAGACGCACGCGAGCGACCTTGCGCATCGCGGAGTTAGGCTTCTTGGGCGTTGTGGTGTAGACGCGCACGCACACGCCGCGACGCTGGGGACAGTTGTCCAAGGCGGGGCTCTTGCTCTTGTCTACCAACACCGTTCGGCCTTTTCTTACGAGTTGTTGAATTGTAGGCATGTTTCTTTTTGTTTTATATTATTTATTATGTATATTCGTCGGATATGCTATGAAACCGCCCTGTCAGGGGCTATTCGGGGTGCAAAGATACTACAATTTATTGAAACGGCAACACCAGCGACCCTCAAAAGTGCAGTCAGGCAAGGCAGAAACCGCAACTTTTATGATAAATTAACATTTCGAAAGCCATTTTGCTGCCCTTTTGCCGTAACAAGTGCCTTGGCAGCGTCGGCACATTGCAGCGGAACAGCCGTACAAAGAGACGGAAGGATTACGGCGGCGGCCGGCAACTGTCATATCTGTGGCAAACTGCAAACGTATCTGTGACGAACCGCAAACGTATCCGTGACGAACTGCAAACATATCTGTGACAGACCGCAAATATATCTGTGGCGAACTGCAAACATATCTGTGACGAACGGCAAACGTATCTGTGACAAACCGCAAACGTATCTGTGGCAAACTGCAAATACATCTGTGGGGAATTGCAAATATATCTGCAACAGGCAGCAAATATTTATGCAGTCCGTAGCGACGCTTTTGCGACCCGCCGAAAAGACTTTTTCACGACGATGGGATTCCGGCGAAAAACGTCATTTTACCCAAAAACGACACTTTTTTCGTGCACGAACCCCCTAAAAAGGGGGGAGAGAAGTGAAAAACCGCGCACTTAAGCGAATTTTTTTCGACAAAATGGGGGGGCATGGGATAATTTATTATCTTTGTAGTCGGAATTCAGTCCGAAAGGCATCGGTGCAGAGGCACCGCCCCGGGACAAGACAAGAGGGACACGGATACTGCATAAACATGCAAAGAAGCACGATTCCCGGCGAACGGCTCCAAGAGGCCTTGCAACATGGTGATAATTAACGCGTTGAGGAAAGCACCTTTCCTGCTTCACGAAAGCACCTTTCCTCGACTACGAAAGCGGCTTTCCTCGGCCACGAAAGCACCTTTCGTCAGCAACGGAAGCTACAGCCCTCGCAAACAAGTCCTACTGCCCTCCCCGCGAGTGCATAGAAGAGAAGAAAAGTCCGCATATATGCGGCATATAGATAACTTAATTCAATAACCTTAAAACATTACTGTTATGGCATTCTACAAAAAGATGCAGCAGAACGTCAACGACAAGTGGTACCCGCGCTCAGTGCTCGTAGGTACCCCGATCAGTACCGAACAAGTGGCAAGGCGCCTGGCCGCGGAGTCCACCGTAGCACCGGCCGACGTCATGGCCGTCCTCCAGGCCCTCTCGGGCGTCATGGGCGACTACATGGCGC
>JAFLUV010000130.1 GCA_022508635.1 Prevotellaceae bacterium | reverse complement strand
CACGGACACCGTCCGTAAACTTCACGGACACCGTCTGTAAACTTCACGGACACCGTCTGTAAACTTCACGGACACCGTCTGTAAATTTCACGGACACCGTCTGTAAACTTCACGGACACCGTCTGTAAATTTCACGGACATCGTCCGTAAACTTCACGGACACCGTCCGTAAAAAACGCCCCCGCGAGGATGCCGCTCCATCATTACTATAGATGGCCCCTCATCATTACTATAGATGGCCCTCCATCATTACTATAGATGAAATTCCATCGTTACTATAGATGAATCCCCGGCCTGCCGATGCCGTCTCCCTGTCCTCGCCGATGCCGCCGCGGCCTCGGCATGACGCCTGCCGGACTGCCTCCCGATGCCCTCTCCCCGGCATTGCATCTTTTTTCGCCGCAAAGCTTGGACGTTCCGACATATCTTCGTAACTTTGCCCCCGAAAACGAACAAACGCCATACATTATATATAATATGAGAAGACCACAGACCTTCAGCGAAATGACCGAAGCCTACGCCGACGAGTGGTACGTAGGACTGCCCATACGACCCCTTCGTAACACCGAGGCCAAGAACACACGACAGCACCTCGCCATCAAGCTCCTCGGCGACAAGGACGCTGACCCGCGGGACATCACGCGCGCATGGCTCAGCCTTCCGGCCGAAAAGAAGTGCCGCATCTGCTGGCACATGAGCGGACATCACGACGCAGCCTACATAGAGGACATCGACAAGCCTGCCTTCACCTGACGCCGCCGACCCTGACCGTCCGATGGCATCCGCGGCATCCTTCCGTCCCCAATCTCCCATGACATCTTCCCCTATCCACATGACCGGCAGGACGATACTCTGCATCAACGACCACCCGTCCGCACTGGACGCAGACCGCACGGAACAGCTCATCGCCACCCTGCCCGAATGGCGGCGGCGGGAAGCACTCAGCATCCGTCACCTCCAGGGTCGCCGGGAGTGCGCCCTCGCCTACATAGAGCTCCAGCGCGCCCTGCGCCTTGCCTTCGGCATCGACGACACATCCCCCTTCGCCTACGGAGCCCACGGCAAGCCCTCACTCGCCCGGCATCCCGGCATCCACTTCAGCATCAGCCACTGCCGCCAGGCCGTCGGCTGCCTCCTGAGCAACCGCCCCTGCGGACTCGACATCGAGCGCATACGCCCCGTCAACCCCGCCCTCATCCGTCACACAATGAACCCCGGCGAGGCACAGGCCATACACTCAGCCCCCAGCCCCGAGCTCATGTTCGCCCGGCTATGGACGCGGAAGGAAGCAGTCCTCAAGCTCCTCGGCACCGGCATTACGGACAGCCTCCATCACGTCCTCGACCCCGAAAACCTGGCCTCCATACGACTCCGGACCATCGACAACCCCCTTCAGGGCTACGTCCTGACCACCGCCATAGCGTAAATAATAGTTAAAAACCCCAGGCATAGCCACATTTTTACCGCTCCCACTTGCCAAAACAGCCAAAAAATAGTAACTTTGCGCCCTGATATGTGTAAAAGTAGCAACCCACTCCTCCTTTTGCTTAGCGCAATCTTCCTGACGGCAAGCTGCAGCGAATACACCGCCGTGCTCAAAAGCAATGACTATGAGTACCGCTACGAAGCAGCCAAGACCCTCTACGCAGAGGGACATTACCGCCAGGCCGCCGAACTCTTCGGCATGCTCCTCGCGCCCCTCAAGGGCACGATATACGGCGAAGAGTGCCTCTACATGCTGGGCGAGTCCAACCTGAAAGCCAAGGACTACGAGTCGGCCGCCATGTTCTTCAAGAAATACTACCAGTCCTATCCCAAGGGACACTACATGGAACTGGCCCGCTACAACAGCGGATACGCCCTCTACAAGCAGACCCCCGACGTCCGGCTCGACCAGACAAGCACCATGGAGGCCATAACCGAATTCCAGAACTTCATGGACTATTGCCCCGGAACGTCGCTTATGCAGCAGGCACAGGACATAATCTATGCCCTCCAGGACAAGCTCGTCGAGAAGGAACTCCTGTCAGCAAAGCTCTACTACGACCTGGGCGACTACATCGGAAACGCCACCTACGGAGGCAGCAACTACTCAGCCTGCGTCGTCACGGCACAGAATGCCCTGAAGGACTACCCCTATGCCTCGGCCGCCCTTCGCGAGGAACTTGCCATCCTGTCCCTGCGAGCCAAGTACCACCTCGCCAGGAAAAGCGTCGAGGAACGCCGTATGGAACGCTTCCGCGACACCATAGACGAATACTACGCCTTCGCCAACGACTACCCGGAAAGCCGCTATCTCAAAGAGGCAAACTCCATATTCGAGTACTCCGAACGCATCGTCGAAAGGAAGGGAATCATACTGCAGGACGACGACAATGCACCCGACCTCAAGACCTTCAAGGCAGAACAAACAGACAAAAAACACAATAAAGCACAACAATAAAGCATATAAAGATGGATTACAAGAAATCTACAGCACCAACCGACACCGTTACCCGTGACGTAATGAACCTCTGCAACGAAACCGGCAACATCTACGAAAGTGTCGTCATCATCGGCAAGCGAGCAAACCAGATATCCGCAGACATCAAGCAGGAACTCAGCAAGAAGCTCTCAGAGTTCGCCAGCACGCAGGACAGCCTCGACGAAGTCTTCGAGAACCGCGAGCAGATAGAAATCAGCCGCTTCTATGAGAAGCTTCCCAAGGCAACCCTAATGGCAACCCAGGAATTCGTCGAGGGCAACATCTACCATCGAAACCCAAGCAAGGAGTCATCCCTGCTTGACTAACGGCTCGTCAATGCTACAACGCATCCAGACCCTATACCTCCTTGCCGCCTTTGGTCTCTGCATAGCCTGTCTGTGTTCGCCCATAGCACACTTCCTTGTCACCGGGACAGATGAGATAATAGATATGTATAACCTCTGGCTCGTATCTGCAGAAGGAGCACACATGTTCTCCTTCTGTCCCGTGTTGATGGTGCTCCTCCTCATTACCGCTACGGCATTGTTCCTCGACGTATGGCTCTTTACCCGCCGAGCCTTGCAGATGCGCCTTGCCACCTTCTGCATGCTTCTCCTCATCGCATGGAATATCGTCTATGGTATCCTGACCTTCCTGCTAAGCACCGAGATGCAAGCGACTTGGCGTCCGCACTGGACAGCAGCCTTGCCCGCAGCCTCCCTTATCCTTACATACCTTGCCTTCCGCGGCATACTGAAGGACGATATGCTTGTCCGCTCGCTCGACCGCTTGCGTTAACACACATAAGTATTTCCGCTTGGATATACTATTATTTCTCCGTTGACACGTTCTTTTTGTCCGCGTCTCTGTTCTTAAATGAACTTCCTACGAAAGACTTCTTTTTTCGTGAAACACCATCGTAGCCAGTTCCACAGTCCGTTGCATGGCAGCCAAAGCATGAGAAAAGGCAGAGCCAGCGGCGGATGTTTCAATCCAAGAACACGGCAAGAGTTTCTGAGCATGAAAAATTGTATCAGGCATGCAACAAGCAGGGAGCATAAGGAAAGTAGCGGTAAAAGTTGCAGCATTGTCTCATCGAGACTACCATCCCATCCTTCCGTCGAAAAGAGCAACGATTGGTATCTTGCCAGACAAAACATAACGAGAATAACAAATATAGGAAGTGTAATCTGTCGGCATACGTCTGCAAGCAGCGGAAAGAAAGCTCGCCGCAGGTGTCGACGTGTCTCTACCTCGAAGAGCTGATTGCGTTGCCATACGTAAGGGGAAGGTAGCGGTAATTGTATCATGGCTTCCTGCAGAAGGTTGACACGGCAACGTCCGCGCGTAATGTTATGATTGACGAGTAGAGCCTCTGTACCAACTACAAGTAAGCCAGTATCGGCAAAGCCTTGATGCGACAGGAAATGATTACGACGATAGCAAAGGGGCAGCGGAGTGGGAGCGAAGGGAGAATGGCGAGAGGCAATAGGCAAGAAAGTCAGCTGCTCCCACAGATGCTGAAAGCGCACCTTTTGACCATACCAGCCTCCGCCTTTTGCATAGCTGGCAATGCCGAGTACTGCATCTGTCTTTTCATCGCAGTAGGCCGTGAAATGGCTGAGCCATCTTTCGTCCAATAATTGAGCGTCTACGGGAAGGAATACCAGCCAATCGTAGCTTGCTGCTTTTACGCCAAGCGAAAGGGCAAGACGTTGCAGGCTGATGTCGCGAGCCGAAGCAGGGCAGAATGTGTGATAGAGATTTCGGTAGTGCTCTTCCATCGTCTCGAGCCACTCGCTGGTCTCACGCTTGTCACACATGTCAACGACAATGACCTCATAGGCAGCTGCGTATTGCTGTGAGAGCAGGATAGGCAGCAACTCTCTCAGCTGCGCTTCTTGCTCTTGGCAAAGGATGATGATACTGACCTCTGGGTTGCATTTTGCCCTCTCGGGGTGTTGTTCCCTTTGCTGATAAGCCATTTTTCCTACCTTTCGCAGTCGTAATGTTTGCAAAAGACAGATAAGGAAAAGCGTTGCAAACAATATGTAGAGGTAGGAATCTGGCATTGAAGCAGACTTTTATTTGGAGTAAGCCTCAATTTTGGCTAATTAAGTCCTCGGAGGTATATGCCATAGGCAATTCGCGGCAGTTGTAGTGACTGGCCATAATCTCACCGTAAGCGCCTGCAGAGCGTATGGCGATAAGGTCACCACGATTGGTCAAAGGCAATTCGTAGCCAGTTGCGAAGGTATCGCTGCTTTCGCAGACAGGTCCCACGATGTCGTATGTCTGGAGCGGTGCTGTGCTGCTTAGGTTTTGGATGCAGTGATGTGCACCATAGAGGGCTGGGCGGATAAGGTCGGTCATTCCTGCGTCAACGATAACGAATTGCTTTGCTTTCGCTTGCTTGACATAAAGACAGCGGGTGATGAGCGAACCGCACTGGCCGACAACGGCTCTGCCGAGCTCGAAGTGAAGATGCTGTCCGGGACGCAGCTTCAGGTGGCGGGCGTAGGTCTCGAAGTAAGCATGGAAGTCGGGAATCGGATGTCCGTCAGGGTCATTATAATCAATGCCCAGACCACCGCCTACGTTGATGTTCTTTACTTCGGTGATGCCTTCTGCTTCAAGTCTGTCTTGAAGCTCATTGATGCGATGACAAAGTGCCTCGAAGTCATCCATCTCCAGTATCTGGCTGCCAATGTGGAAGTGCAGACCAACGAAGCGAATGCATGCTAATGACTGGGCGGCACGGATTACGTGCTCCATATCTTCCATGGCAATGCCGAACTTGTTTTCGGCAAGTCCCGTTGTGATATTTGCATGTGTATGTGCTCCGACATTAGGATTGATGCGGAAACTGACGTTTGCCACTTTGTTCATTCGTGTAGCAATGTCTGCTATGACTTCCAGCTCTGGGATGCTCTCTACATTGAAGTATTGGATACCGGCCTCCAGAGCAAGTTCTATCTCCCAGTCTGCTTTGCCTACTCCGGCAAAGACTATCTCGTTAGCAGGGAAACCATTTTCCAAACATACTTTTATTTCGCCGCCACTTACGCAATCTGCTCCAAAGCCTGCTTGCTGTATCTGGCGCAGTACTTTGGGGTTGGCACATGCTTTGATGGCATAGTGCAGTTGGTAGCCCTCGTGCTTGCTTGTTTCTTGTTTGATGACGGCAAGCGTGTCAGCCAGCAAATCGGTATCATAGTAATAGAAGGGCGTGCGTAATTGCTCGAAACGATCCTTCGTGTCTGGCTTTACTATATTATTCATAAACGTATCTTTTCTAATGGGTTTATGTCGTTCTAAAAAAGCGTTTCACTAAGCGATTGGAGGGTACGTTTCTTATCCTCGGCCTTGACAACGAAGGAGATGTTGTGTGGCGAACCTCCGTAGCTAATCATACGGACGGGAATGTCTTTGAGTGCCAAGCAGGCTTTTGTCTCGAAGCCTATGTTTCTGCTTGCCAAATCGCCTACTACACAAATGATGCACATGTCTTCCTCTACGCTGACCGTACCATATTTCTTCAATTCGTTAACGATATCGGTGAGATGGCTACGATTGTCAATAGTGACGCTGACGCCGACTTCGCTGGTGCAAACCATGTCGATGCTAGTCTTGTAGGTTTCAAATATCTCGAACACCTTACGCAGGAAGCCATAGGCGAGGAGCATGCGACTACTATTGATTTGAATACAGATGTTGCCGTCACGGGCTGCAACTGCTTTGATGGTGCCCCGTTGGAATTCATTGTTAATGCTGGTGCCAGGAGCCGTAGGATCCATTGTGTTAAGCAAGCGAACAGGAACTCGGGCGAATTTTGCAGGCTGGATGCATGTGGGGTGAAGTATCTTTGCGCCGAAGTAGGCAAGCTCAGCTGCTTCTTCGAAATAGAGCTGCCGCACGGGCTCTGTGTTCTCCACGAAGCGCGGATCATTGTTGTGCATGCCGTCGATGTCTGTCCATATTTGGATTTCTTCAGCCTGTATGGCAGAGCCTATCAGACAGGCAGTATAGTCACTTCCACCACGCAGCAGGTTATCAATCTCGC
>JAFLUV010000013.1 GCA_022508635.1 Prevotellaceae bacterium | reverse complement strand
CAGCCTCCGACAACCGTTTCCACTATCAGGAGTTCGACGACGTGAAGCCAGAGGACATCCTCGACACAATACTGAGCCGTCATCCCGGAAAGGTGGTCGTCGTCGATGTCTGGGCAACGTGGTGCGGCCCGTGCCGTGCAGGACACCAGGACATGGCGCCCTTGAAAGAGGAACTGAAGCAGGGCAACACGCCCGTCGTGTTCGTCTATCTGACCAACCCGACTTCTCCGCTGAACACGTGGATGGCGATGGCAGGCGAGATTCCAGGCGAGCACTACTACCTGACCCAAGCGCAGTTTAAGTACCTCATGAGTCAATACAACTCCAACGGAATCCCCACGTATGCCATCTATGACAAGAACAAGCAGCAACGCTATCTCACCGTAGGCTATCACGGTTCTGCCAAGATGAAGGAAGAAATAGAGAAGGCACTGCGGTAAGGACGGCTGAAACGGCTTAGTGATGAAGAAGACTTCGGACTGGCCGGGCTGTCGGATAAACTGAAGTAAGCATAAAAGGGGTGTTCAGCCCCGAACCATAAAATACGCAGCATTATGCCAAAGAAGACCTACACCTCCGTTCCTCCCAACTATCCCGTCTGCCTGCAGGCCGACTGTCCCATGGCATCCGCCTGTCTGCATCAGCTGGCCTACGCACGGGCGGAGGAAAAGGAGAATTACTTGCTCCTGATCAACCCCAAGCTGTGCAGCAGGGATGCCCAGTGCCGGTTCTACCGTAACTCGAAGCCGGTGGTTTACGCCCGTGGATTCACGAACTTCCAGCAGAGGATGTATCCCGGACAGTACCGGGAGTTCGTGTCCAGGCTGCTTACCCACTTCGGGCACAACGCATACTATGAGCGTCGCCGTGGTGCAACCGCCCTCTCGCCCAGGGAGCAGGAGATTGTCCTTGCTGCCCTTCGCGAGGCCGGCGTAAAGGAAGAGCTGAAGTTCGATTCCTACGAAGAAAACATCAATTGGAACGACTGACTCAATCCTCTGGAATGACTGGTTCAATCCTCTTCCCGAAGACTTGCCGGGCGTTTTTCCTCAGAGTGCCGGAGCACTCTCGGGAGAACGTCGGAGCACTCTCAAGAGAATGTCGGAGCACTCTCAAGAGAACGTCGGAGTACTCTCAAGAGAGTAGTGGAGTACTTTCAAGAGAGTACTGGGAGCACTTTCAAGAGAGTCGCCGGACGCTTTCAAGAGAGTCGCCGGACGCTTTCAGGAGAGTCATTGCCGTATCAACGTAAAAAGACATCTCGCTATGATGAAAACAAACAGTCCGAAAGCATGGTTCCTTGCCGCCCGTCCCAAGACGCTGTCGGGGGCACTGGCTCCGGTCGCGGTGGCATTGTCCGCAGCGTGGACGGCCCAAGGGAGGCTGGAGTGGACGCCGGCATTGCTTTGCGCGTCGTTTGCCCTGCTGATGCAGGTTGACGCGAATTTCGTCAACGACTATCTCGACTTCATGAACGGAACGGACGGCAAGGACCGTCTCGGCCCCGAACGCGCCTGTGCCCAGGGGTGGATAACGCCTCGTGCCATGCGCCGGGGAATTGTCGTCACGACGCTGGTTTCCTGCCTCGTCGGCCTGCCCCTTGCCTGGTGGGGAGGCTGGGAGATGCTGCTCGTGGGAGCGGTTTGCGTGCTCGCCTGCTTCCTCTATACGACTTCGCTGTCGCGCATAGCGATGGGCGACTTGCTGGTGCTTCTCTTCTTCGGCATCGTGCCCGTCTGTATCACCTATTACCTGCAAACGCGGACGGTGACGCTCCCCGTCGTCCTTGCCGCCGTGGCCATGGGACTGGTCACCGACTGCCTGCTGCTGGTCAACAACTATCGCGACAGGGAGACGGACGGTCGCGCCGGCAAGCGCACGCTGGTCGTACTCATCGGCAGCCGTGCCACGGAAAGACTCTATTTCCTCTTCGGCCTCACGGCCATTCTCTTGGTGGCCGTGCAGACGGTGCTTCCCTTGCTCTATCTGCCCCTCCACCTCTCCAATGCCCTCCGAATGCGCCGCATACATGCCGGCCGTGCACTCAATGCCGTCCTCGGCCGCACGGCTCTTGCCATCCTGCTCTTTGCCGTCCTGTATTCCCTCGGCATGGTTTTGCACGTCTGACGTTCTGCGGCATAATCTGATGCCGCCACCCTTTTGACCAATGGCCCCAATTTTCGAGATGATTTCACCACCCATTTTGACCAATAGGCCCCCTTTGCCAGCCAAGAGCCCCGGGTCATACGGAAGCAGGTATAAGACGTACAAATAGTCAAAAAGAGCGAACCACTTGCTTCCAAGTGATTCGCTCTTTTCAAAGGTCGGGATGACAAGACTCGAACTTGCGACCTCGCGCCCCCCAGACGTGTGCGCTACCAACTGCGCTACATCCCGCTCCTTAAGGTTTGCGCTGCAAAGGTAGGGCTTTTTTTTGTGACTACCAAATTTTTTCGTAACTTTGTGCCAAAAATCAAGAAAAGGAATGGAACAGACCTCCGTGCTGACATTGGTTTCACAGGGAAAGCTTCGAAAGGAAGTACAGCTGCCTGCCAGCAAAAGCATTTCTGGCCGTGCTCTTGTCACCTATGCCCTGACACGTCCAGCCTCGCTCTCCCGTGAAGCACTGCACGCTGCCGTGACAGGCCTTGCCGATTGCGACGACACGAACGTGATGATTGCTGCGCTGGCGGACATGCCTGAGGTGATAGACATACGGGCAGCAGGAACCGCCATGCGTTTCCTTACCGCTTACCTCAGCGTCACGCCCGGCACACACACCATCACTGGTACGGAGCGCATGCAGCACCGCCCTATCGGCATTCTCGTCGATGCCCTGCGTGCTTTAGGAGCTGACATCTCTTATGATGGGAAAGAAGGATTCCCGCCTCTCCGCATCACGGGAAAGGCTCTGGCGGGAGGCACCGTTACCATGGCTGCCGACGTGAGCAGCCAGTACGTCAGTGCCTTGCTCATGATAGGCCCTATGCTCCGCGACGGCCTCACGCTGAACCTTACAGGGCACATAGCCAGCCGTCCGTACATCGATATGACGCTGGCTATCATGACGCACTTCGGAGCAAAGGCCACTTGGACTTCCCTTTCCTCTCTTTACGTGGCTCCAGGCGGATATCGTCCCGAACACTATTCTGTAGAGAGCGACTGGAGCGCTGCCAGTTACTGGTACGAAATGGTGGCTTTGACTGCCGACCCCGAGCCGCAGGTCACGTTGCCGGGGCTTTTTGCCAAGAGCCTGCAGGGTGATAGTGCCGTGCGCGATATGTTCCGTCTGCTGGGCGTAGAGACAACCTTTATCGCAGCCAACGGGAAAGACGGACTGGAAACGGTTCGCTTGACACGTTCCGGTGCTCCTTGTCCGCACTTGGAACTCGACCTCACTGGCCAGCCCGATTTGGCGCAGACGCTCATCGTCACCTGTGCCATGTTAGGTACGACATTCCGTTTCCGTGGCCTTGCCAGCCTGAAGATAAAGGAGACAAACCGTACTGCAGCCCTCCAGGCCGAGCTTCGCAAATTGGGATTTGTTATCCATGAAGACGGCGACAGTGTCATCTATTGGGATGGCGAGCGTTGCCAGGCTGAGGCCAACCCCATAATCTGCACTTACGAAGACCATCGTATGGCAATGGCCTTTGCGCCAGTCTGCATGCGTCGGGACAGCATTCGTATTGCCCATCCTGAAGTGGTGAGCAAGTCATATCCCGCATTCTGGCAAGATTTCCCATGTTCCTGACAATCGTTATATCGGCAATCATTGTGCTGGGTATCATTGCGGCACTGGCGCAAAGGTCATCAGTGGGCTCCGACGTAAAGGAAGGAAAGACGGACATCTCCCCGGAAACCAAATCAGAGGTATCAAAGACAGAAAGCGCGGGAGGAGGAATAGAATGCTGCGGGCAACACGAGGTGTGCGAAAAGGATAGTCTCTTGGCGGCCGTCAGCCGTGACATCGTCTATTACGATGACGAGGAGCTTGACCGTTTCCGTGGTCGTACTGCTTACAATGAAGAGGAAACAGAGGAGTTTCGCGATGTGCTCTACACCATGCGGAGCGACGAAGTGGCAGGCTGGGTGCGCAGCCTTTTGTTGCGACAGATAGAACTGCCAGAGGGATTAAAGGACGAGGTTTTCCTTATTGTCGGGGACAGAAGGCAATAAAATCCCCCGCAGGTACGTTATATAATAAGGTAAACAGGCAGATGATAAAAGGTATATGGCAAAATAGTGCTCGGCAAGTAGGGCCTACCTCCTTTCTCTTCTCCCTTTCAGGGGGAAGTCTGCTTTTTTGCATCCTTTTTCTATTCTCTTGCTCTACGAAGAAAAACACCCCTGCCGTGCGTACCTATCACTCCTTTACTGCCCGCTACAACACTCTCTACAACGGACAAGTGGCGTTTCGCGAAGGCGAAGAGGCACAGAACAAAGGGCATAAGGATGACTTCAACCGGATTCTGCCCATGTACATCAGTACCAGCAAGTCGACAGCTGGTATGGGGAAGAGTAACTTTGAGACCGCCATCACCAAGTGTGAAAAGGCAATCAAGGTGCATAGCATCAAGAAGCGTCCCGTGTTGAAAGGCAACGGTCGGCGCACGGAAAAGGAGAAGGAGTTCCTGGCTCGCAAGGAGTTCAATCCCTACATATACCACGCTTGGCTCATGATGGCCGATGCACAGTTTCGCAGGGGCGAGTTTTTCGAGGCAGCATCCACTTACAATTATATCCTGCGGCTGTATAGTACGCAGCCCGATATCACTTCCGTTGCCCGTGCCCGTCTGGCACGGTGTTATGTGGCACTGAACTGGCCCTATGACGCAGAAGACTTGTTGGGCAAGATGAAGCGCGACAGCATTACACGTCGAGGGCAAAAGGACTATGACAACACAAGGGCAGGATACTACGTGCTCACACATCAGTATCAGGAGGCTATACCGCATCTGCAGGCAACCATCCGTTCTACTCGCGGCAAGCTGCCACGCGCACGCCTTAACTTCCTTCTTGCACAACTCTATCACGAGACAGGCAGAGACACGATGGCCTACAAAGTACTGTCGCGAGTCATCCGAGCCACACCGCCCTACGAGATAGCCTTCAATGCCCGCATTATGCAGACCGAAGTAATGCACCGCGGCAAGTTTCGCCAGATGATAGCACGCCTTAAGCGCATGGCACGCAGCGACAAGAACAAGGATTATCTGGATAAGGTCTATTACGCTATGGGCAATATCTATCTTAGCAACAACGATACGGTTCACTGCATCTCTGCTTGGGAAAAAGGCGTGAAGGAAAGCAAGAAGAACGGTCCCGACAAGGCAACACTGCTGCTCCACCTGAGTCAGCTTTATTGGGAACAGGAGAACTACATCGATGCAGCCCGGACATACAAGCTCTGCATCGGGGCACTTGACAAGGAACACGAAGAATACGAAGAAAGCGAGCGTCGCAGTAAGATACTCACGGAGCTGGAGCCGTACCTGAGTACCATCAAGTTGCAAGACAGTCTGCAAGTGCTTGCCCAAAGTCCGGAAGAGGTATATCTGGCAGCTATTGACCGTGTCATTGCCGAACTGCGCAAGAAGGAAAAGGAGGAAGCCAAGATCGCTGCTGCCAATGGAACGCTGAATCTCGGTGCAGGTAATAGTGTGACGGGAAACAATGCTGTCAATAGCAATAAGCCTACCATCGTAAACGACCTGAATTCATTCGGAAATCAGCAGCAAGGCGACTGGTATTTCTATAATCCCTCTGCTGTGCAGAAGGGTGCTCAGGACTTCCAGAAACGTTGGGGCAGGCGTCGCAATGAGGATTTCTGGCGCATCAGCGATAAGCGTTTGCTTATGACGGATACGGAGGGAGACAGACAGGTTCCCGATTTTGATGAAGCTGCTGCAGATAGCCTCTTCGGAGGTATAGGAGATGCTGTAGCAGACAGCCTTGCTTCTGCAGAGCAGGCATTAAAGGACTCACTTGCCAACGATCCTCACGAACGAGAATATTATCTGCGTCAGATACCTTTCACCGAAGAACAGATGGAAGAGTCGAACCGTCTGCTTGCCGATGCTGTCTATAATGCAGGAATATTGGAACAGGAAAAGCTCGAGAACTTTCCCCTTGCCGAGCGCACGATGGTGCGTCTGCTCAATGATTTCCCCGATCATGAAGGTATAGACAATGTCTTTTATCATCTCTTCCTCCTTTACGGACGGATAGGTGACGTAGAGAGCGCAGAGGAGTATCGTGGCTATCTGCTTGAGGACTATCCAGATGCCAAGCTTTCAACTTTGTTGGGCAACCCCAACTATGAAATGATAGCACGCGATGGCAAGCACGTAGAGGACAGTCTCTATGCCGAGGCATACGGCGCATATCAGACCGAGGACTATAGCAAAGTAGAGGAAAACTATCGCTTTAGCTCTGATAACTTCCCAGAAGGCAGGCACCGAGCCCGCATGATGTTCATTCGTGCCATGAGCGCACTTTACGGAGGAGAGCGTGACACCTTTATGGTCACGCTGCGTGAGGTGGTGCAGAAATTCCCAAAAGAAGAGGTGACAGAGCTGGCAAATGCCATTGTCAAAGGATTGGATGAAGGTCGCCTGCTTATGGACGACCGCTACGATGCTAGTAGTATTTGGAGTCGTCGTATACGCATGGAGTCGGGTGACAGTACGGAGATACCACAGCTCAAAGACGATCGATATGGCAACTTTAATTTCGTTCTGGCATATCCTACAGGCAGTCTTGACGAGAAAATGTTAGTCTTTGAGATGGCACGCTACAATTTTACCAACTACATGGTACGTAACTTCGACATCGAGATACAGGCGGATCCCTATCTGACACTCATGATTGTGAAGGGGTTCCTTGCTTACGACGAAGTGCACGCCTATGCCCAGAAACTTCATGCCGACGAACACATGCGCACGAGGCTCGAAGGCATACGTACCCTGCTCATCTCCGACGATAACTTGAAGATGTTGGGTAAGGAGTTCAGCTTTGATGAATACAAAGAGTTCTACGATCAGCATTTTGCACCGATCGACGTGCCTAAGGACCTGCATATCGACGAGCCGACCGACTTGGAATTCCTCGATCCTGACGAGATAGACGAGGAGCAGGAAATGAAGGGTAAGAACCAAGAGAACTTTGAGACGGAAGAAGACGATTTCCCCTTCGGCTTCTAAGAGGTCGTTCATACGGATGGAGAGAGACTGGACTATTAATTGAAACTGCCATACCCCTGCTTGCAGTTGCCTCCTTTTTTGAGAGAGGATTAGGGAGAGGGATTGATATATGACGTACAAATTGCTTTGGGTCGACGATGAGATAGAGCTTCTGAAAGCTCATATTCTTTTTCTCGAAAAAAAAGGTTATCAGGTGGAAACCGTGACGAATGGTTACGATGCCCTTGATCGTTGTAGGGAAGAAGCGTTCGATCTTGTGCTACTTGATGAGAACATGCCTGGATTAAGCGGATTAGAAACGCTGAACCGCGTGAAAGAACTTTTACCTGCCACTCCTGTTGTGATGGTCACAAAAAGCGAGGAAGAACATATTATGGAGCAGGCAATAGGTGCCAAGATCGCTGACTACCTCATCAAGCCCGTCAATCCCACACAGATATTGTTGACTCTGAAAAAGAACATACAACAGAAGGAAATTGTCACGGAACACACTCAGTCGAATTATCAACAGGATTTCTCGCGTCTGGGGTTGCTCATAAACGATGCATCTACTATTGACGAATGGAAGGATGTCTACAAGAGACTTACCTACTGGGAGCTCCAGCTAAGTGAGGCGGAAAGCGGTATGCAAGAGACGCTCAGCATGCAACGCCGTGAGGCTAATGCCGGGTTTGCCAAGTTCATACGCAAGAATTACACGCGCTGGATGGAGGATCACAACGAACGTCCTGTCATGAGTCCCGATATCTTCAAGCGCACTATCTTTCCTCTGCTTGATCAGGGCGAGAAAGTCTTCCTTATTCTTATCGACAACTTCCGTTACGACCAGTGGCGTGTCCTGCTTGGGGAGATAGCTGATAGCTTTACTGTTGAGGAGAATCTCTATTGTAGCATTCTGCCTACGGCAACGCAGTATGCACGTAATGCCATATTTAGCGGCTTGATGCCCAGTGACATCGCACGTATGTTCCCGGCTCTTTGGGTCGACGAAGACAGTGAGGAAGGCAAGAACCTGAACGAGGCACCATTAGTACAGACACAGCTTGAACGCTACCGACGCAAGAACACCTTTTCCTATCATAAGATAAACCACTCGGGAACAGCTGAGAAGTTCGTCTCCCAGATACCTGGATTGTTGAAAAATGACTTGAACGTCGTTGTACTCAACTTTATTGACATGCTAAGCCATGCTCGCACAGAAAGTCTTATGGTCAGGGAGCTTGCCAGCAACGAAGCTGCCTATCGCAGTATCACACAGAGCTGGCTGCGACATTCCGCCGTGAGCAACCTTTTCCGCAGCTTGGCGGCACAGGATTGCACCGTGGTGCTCACCACAGACCATGGTAGCATACGCTGTTATAACCCCATTAAGGTTATCGGCGATCGCAATACCAATACTAATCTGCGTTACAAGCTAGGCAAGAATCTTTCCTACAACCCCAAGGAGGTCTTTGAGATAAAGAATCCTAAGCTTGCCGGCTTACCGAGTCCCAATCTTAGCACGACATATATCTTTGCTACACATGACGATTTCTTTGCTTATCCCAATAACTATAACTATTACGTCCAGTACTATAAAGACACATTCCAGCATGGCGGCATCAGCTTGGAAGAGATGCTCATCCCGCTTGTCACGTTGAGAGGAAAAAAGAGGTGAGGAAAGTCCCCGCCTGAAGCAGGAAACTAAGGGACAAAATCAAGGATTAGAAAAAATAAGGAAATGATACAGATAACAATACATTCTGTCGAGGAACTGACTACAGCAGCAAGGCAATTTGTCCAGGCAATGAACGACCGAAGTGTCTTTGCCTTCTATGGCAAGATGGGAGCAGGCAAGACTACGTTTATCAAAACCATCTGTGAGGTAATGGGCGTGGAGGATGTTGTGACGTCGCCCACTTTTGCCATTGTCAACGAGTATGCTACTACTGGTGGAAAGCCTGTCTACCATTTCGATTTCTATCGCATTAAGAGCCTGCGCGAAGCCTATGACATTGGCTGCGAGGAATACTTTTACAGCGGTTCGCCCTGTTTTATTGAATGGCCAGAAATGATAGAGGAACTGCTCCCAGAGGATACCGTCAGCGTCCGCATTGAAATCAATGAGGATGGTACGCGTGCTGTTTCATTGACTTCTTGAGACAAATCTTATACGCTAAGGGTATGAAATTTGAGTTCATAGCTGGATATCGTCGAGGTTGACTAAACCGTTCACAATGGCATAAATTGTCAGACCAGATGCTGAGCGTATTTGTAGCTTGCGACTGATGTTGCGGCGGTGTGTCATGACCGTATTGACGGAAATGAAAAGCGTCTCAGCTATTTCCTTGTTGGAAAGGCCTTTTACTACTTGCACGATAATTTCTTTCTCGCGGTCACTCAGGTCACCAGTTTTGGCAGAATCCGTTTTTTCCTCCAACTCTTCCTGTATGACTTTTCCGCCCTGACTACGCACTTCGTGCTCCAGACGACGGACACATTCAGCAAAGAGTGTATCCTCCATATGACAGTGGCTAAGCAAATCCTCTTCTGTCATGAAGATGTCCATGAGTACTTCACCCATGAGCTGCGCATTATTGTCGCTGGGATAGTACTTAACGATGATGCTTTTGAGCTCGGACAGGCTTTTTTCTATGCTGGCATGCTGGTCGTCGTACTGTTCTTCTATCTTGGAAAACGAATCGGCAGGTAGCTTGCCCTGCAACAACGTTTCGACGTATGGGTGTACATGTGTGTTCTCGAATGTCATGTGACGTTCTACTTCTTGTGCATATTCGTCATAAAAACGCAGGATAAGCATGGGGATGCGGTTCCCGGCTGTAAGGTCGAGAGCCTGTAGCAGTTTGCGGCGGATGCCTGGCAGACGGAAGTCTACGAAGTAGTTGTGCGAGTTTTTCAGGTAGGTAATGAGTGCCGAGAGGTTTATTTGTTCTGCCATTTCGCTGATATGTGCATGAGCAGCATCCTTCACATAATTGACTACAGTGAGAAAGGTTCCCGCATCCACACCGGCGGCACGACAGGTTGCTCCCACGGTCTGGTCGCCGAAACCAAGCCGTATGCCGAAGCGACTGATGATTTGAAGTATGCGGTAGTCATCGCTGATGACATCGCTCATGGGGTCTGATTCGTGGTATTTCTCGGTCATTTGTCTGTGCTTTTAGCAGGGAATAGGTGTGTGAGCCTCCCCCTTTCTTCTTCCTGCAAAGTTACGACTTTTACCAGACATGCAGAAAGAAGCCTATGGCTTTTTTGGTCAGCGACGGGCTAAAATCATCATTATTAAGTATCGTGGGAGAGAACCTCGTGCGGTAATTTCATATTTTTTGCGTATTGCGGGAAACGAAAAGTAGCAATACCTTTGCCGCCGAAAAACAAAAGGACAACTTGCAAAAGCAGGGAAAAACATAGGAAACCTTAAAAATCATGGACAAAAACATTCTTACTGCGTTTATGCTTCTTTGGGCAGGTACAGCCTCGGCACAGTGGAACACAGACTCTACTGAAATTGACTCCTACGACCGCTACCGTATCGGTGGATATGGTGAGATGGTTGCAGCTTTCAAAGACTATGGCACAAACCGCTTCTACGGTGGCAGCGAGGGCAATACACGCCTGCGTCGCAATACTATTGCCATCCCGCGTCTCGTGCTTGCAGGCGACTATAAGTTCGGTCGTCACTGGAACATTGGCCTGGAAGTGGAGTTTGAGAGTGGTGGCACGGGCATGGCATACGAGATAGAGAACTCGGAGAACGGTGAGTATGAGACAGAGGTGGAGAAGGGTGGCGAGGTTGCCATTGAGCAGTTCCACTTTACCTACCATCTCAACCAATACTTTAATGTACGCGTAGGACACTTCATTGTGCCTGTTGGACTAAACAACATGCAGCATGAACCTATTAACTTTTTCGGTACCGTGCGCCCTGAGGGCGAGACAAGTATTGTTCCTAACACTTGGCATGAGACTGGCCTCAGTTTCTTTGGGCAGGTGGGGCGTCGCTGGGCATCCTTCAGCTGGGAAACACAGATTGTAGCAGGACTCAATGCAAACGGCTTCGACCGCAACAATTGGGTCAAGAAAGGAAAGCAGGGTTTCTTTGAGACGGATAACTTCACCTCACCTGGTTACGTGGTACGTATCAATTATACCGGTGTTCCGGGGTTGCGCCTTGGAGCGAGCTGGTATCATTGTCAGGATGCGGCATCGAATGCCGACAAGCCTACTACCTATAGCTTCAATGTCCCGGTCAATCTTTGGAGTGTCGATGCAAAGTACCAACATCGTTATGCCATCATACGCGGCAATATATTGTGCGGTAAGGTGGGCAATAGCACACAGCTCAGTGCACGTAACCGCCGTCAGAGCAACAGCAGCCCCTACAGCAAGACAACTCCCATCGCAAGCAAGGCTGTCAGTTACGGCATAGAGGGTGGCTTGCGTCTCAGGAACATTATCTCGGTGAAGAGGATGCCAGACCTCATCCCCTTCGTGCGCTATGAATACTACAATGCCCAGGAGGTCGGCGAGGCCATGCAGACAATGGATGCTCGCCTTAAGACTTCTATGTGGACGGCAGGTATTAACTACCGTCCCATACCATGGATTGTCGTCAAGGCTGATTACACGACACGTCGCATAGGTGGCGGACACTACAATAGTGAAAACGAGTTTGCCTTGGGTGTAGCATTTACCAGTTGGTTCTTCACTGACCATACCGCGGCACGCATCCGCGAAAAGCGTGCTGCAAAGCAAGCCAACATGCACGGCTTGCAGCAACGCCTGTAATAACACAAAAATCGAGCAACCGACTAATAATATAAAATCTCAAATGATTATGAAAAAGAAAATTCTTACCCTTGTTTTTATAGGATTTGCAGTAACAGTCACCTCTTGCAATAATAGTGACGATGACGGGCCGAAGGATGGAGGCAATAATGGCATGGAAACCACGATGCCTGAAGGTACGGACGATCCCAGGGTCACTATTCAGGAGACTGATGCTGACTATAACAATCCCTTGTATCAGGCGAATTGGGTCAGTTATGCAGAAGCTGTGTCCATGCATTTGAAAACCGATGCAGAGACGCTTTACAAGGCTTGGGAGAAAGGGTATAACGACGGAGAGCCTTTCTCGGCGACCTTCAAGGAGGCACGGGGTGCCTATCGCAGCTACAACAACTGCATAGAACAAATTCTTGACGGCTGCATTGACATTGCCAATGAAGTGGGCGAAAGCAAGATCGGTGACCCGCGGGATAAGTGGGAGAAGCGACTCTACACTGAGGCTGTCTACGCTGTTGAGTCCTGGTACAGCTATCATTCTATTCAGGACTATGCCAACAACATTCGTTCCATCCAGAATGCTTTCAATTGCACTTACAACGGCAAGCAGGGCAGTCACAGCATTGCTGCATTCTTCAAAGGCATGCAACCGGAACTTACCAGCAACGTCAACAATAGCATTATCGCTGCCATTACTGCCATTGAAAGCATGGCAGCTCCTTTCCGCAGCCATATCGGTAATCCTTCCGTCCTTACTGCGATGGAGGCTTGTGACAAATTAAAGAGCGTTCTCAGGACACTCAAGGTCGAGGTCGAGAACATTGAGGATGAGGAGGAGATGAAGAGCATCGTGGCTGACTATGTTGATATTGTCGTGCTGCCCACCTATAAGGAGCTTGCCGATGCCAACACTGCTCTTCACACTGCCGTGCAGCAGTTGAAAGCAAGTCCGTCCGATGCTACCTTCGAGGCAGCGGCAGGGGCTTGGATGACAGCCCGTCAGCCTTGGGAGATGAGCGAGGCTTTCCTTTTCGGCCCTGTTGATGAGCTTGGCCTTGATCCCAATATGGATTCCTGGCCTCTTGACCAGGATGCTATCAAGAACGTGCTCTCCAGCGGAGATTTCTCCGGCATGGAGTGGGATGGTGACTACGAGGGGGAAGACGAGAACGGCGACATGAGCAAGCGTGCAGAAGAGATAGCCGAGGCGCAGAGCATCCGTGGCTTCCATACTCTGGAGTTCCTGCTCTTTAAGAACGGGCAGCCGAGAACTGTCGAAAAGCAATAGTCTTTCACAGGCCTTACAGACAATGAACAAGCATCTCTTGCTTCTGGTGTTTCTCTTTCTTGCTGCTTGCAATAGGGAGGATGACTGCTTTAGTGCTGAGGATTTCGACGTGCCCAGTGGCTATGCCCTGAGTGCTGGCAGTAGTACGGTATTCATCAATTCGTCGTTCGCTTATGATACGAATGCGCCGTGGGTGGAGAACATTAAGGCTAACTCACGCCGCTTCGTCAATGGTGACGGTCTCTACGATGACGTGCTGACGCAGAAGGCTGGCCTCGGCCCTGTCTATGCGGGCTACTCCTGCGGCTCGTGCCACCGCAATGCTGGACGGACGAAGCCTGCCCTGTGGACTCAGACGGGCATGGATGCGGACGGTACGCCGGTCTTCGGCTCTGGGGCATACGGTTTCAGCTCTATGCTGGTCTACATCACCCGCAAGAACGGTGCTTTCTTCCAGAACTACGGGCGTGTGCTTCACGATCAGGGTATCTATGGCGTAACTGCAGAGGGGAAGTTAGAGTGCCGCTGGCACGAGCAGCAGTTTACTTTCCCCGACGGGGAGCCTTACAGCCTGGTCTATCCCGAGTATACCATTACCGAGTGGTATAAGCCCAAATACCGCGATACGGACGAGGACATCAGGCCTGAGGATCTTTTTTGTACCGTTCGCATTCCCTTGAGACATGTCGGCATGGGGCAGATGATGGCTCTGGATCGCAACGAGATAGAACAGCTTGCGGCGAAGTCCGACTATCCAGAGTACGGCATCAGTGGCCGGTGCAACTATGTCGTGGAGCGTGGTGTCCTGCAGCTGGGGCTCTCGGGCAATAAGGCACAGCATGCCGACCTGACGGTGGAGCTGGGTTTCTCCTCGGACATGGGGGCGACGAATAGCCGCTATCCGGAAGAGGTGTGCGAGGGTCAGGTGCAGATGCAGGAAGGTTCGATGATGGGGTTGTTCTACGACCAGCTTGATGTTACGACCGAGGACATGGAGGATGTGGACTTCTACCTGCACGGCTTGGGTGTTCCTGCGCGGCGACTGGGCAGCACGAGACAGCCGGCTGCCTATCAGGGACGCACCATTACGGAGCGGGAACTGACGGCCATCGGCGAGCAGAAGTTCTACGAGGCCAGGTGCCACCTCTGCCATGTCACCACGCTCCATACCCGTCCGCGCGGTGCAACACTGCTTAATGGCACGGAGCTCCCCTGGCTGGGTGGACAAACCATACACCCCTATAGCGACTATCTGCTTCACGACATGGGAAGCGAGATTATGGGCGTAGGACTGAATGACAACTACGTTAGTGGGCTGGCGCGCGGCAATGAGTGGCGCACCACGCCGCTATGGGGCATAGGCCTGCAGGAGAGGGTCAATGCGCACACTTATTTCCTGCATGACGGACGCGCCCGCAACCTGACAGAGGCCATCATGTGGCACGGCGGAGAGGGAGAGGCGAGCAAGAACCTCTTCGCCAGGATGCAGAAAGACGATCGATCGGCGCTCATCAAGTTCCTGGAAAGCCTATGAAGGATGTCTCGAACGAGGCTTGATAATGCCTCTCCTGCTGCATGAATATGCAAGAAAGCACGGTACTCTGGCCGACGAAAGCTACATTCGTCAAAAACGTCTCCTACAGCTCTTCGCATGAATGCATAAAACCATCGCGAACGATACATCTATGCGTCATAAAGTGAATAGCCAAGAGACACCATCGGCACCAACCAAAGACATAAGGAACTTCAAACATACAACATGAAAACATACGCATTACTACTGTCCGCCCTTTTCGCCATGCCGGCAATCGCGGCCGACAACAAGGAACAGGCAAAAGGCTTTGCTTTCGAAAAGTACAACCGCAAGAGCAGTGACCTCCGGATCCAGACGGAAGGCATTGACATGGAGAACGGCGTGCTTGGCATAGCCGACGACCGCGGCTTCACCCTGCAGTCGCGCGACGGGCGCTTCGTCTTCAAGCCCTACCTCTTCCTGCAGACGCGTCTCACCTGCAATTATTACGACGACGAGGGGCTGGACAAGGCTTACAACCAGGACAACGTGGCAAACTCGGGCTTCGCCATGCCGTACGCTATTCTCGGTTTCACGGGCACAACCTTCGGACGCCTCGACTACAACCTCAGCATCAATGCAGCGGCCACTGGCGGAAACGTCCTCCAGCAAGCATGGGCGGACTATCGCATATCGCCCGCCGCCCGCTTCCGCGCAGGCAAGTTCAAGACACCCTTCTTCCATGCCTGCCTCACCACCCTGGGCGAGACACTCTTCCCCCTGCTGCCCACGTCGCTCACGGCCACCACCATCATGCCCTACAGTCTCAACGCCGTCACACCCGCCATCGGAACGGGCTTCGACCTTGGCTTCCAGTTCCATGGAAAGGCTCGGCTCAGTCATAAGCAGAACAGCTGGACCATAGGCTACGAGGCAGGACTCTGGAACGGCACCGGGAGCAACGTCAACACCGCCACCAAGACCCTATCCGATGACCTGCACATTCCCTCGCTCCTCTATGCCGCACGCCTCACTTTCATGCCATGGGGAACAATGCCTGCCACACAAGGCAACAGCCACCTGCTTCACGGCCGTCACATGCTCTTCGGCCTGAGCGGAGGCATCAACGTGGAGAGCGAGAACGAAAGCACCAACGACACACGCCTCGGCATCGAATGGAGCATCCTTTGCGGACGCTGGTACGCAGCAGTAGAAGGCTACTGGATGCATGTCAGCTTCACCAAGCGACAGAAAATAGACGAGGCATACAACTATTGGGGAGCATACGGCCAACTCGGCTACTTCTTTACCAAAAGCATCCAAGCCGGCCTGCGCTACGACTTCCTAGATCGCAACGGCTCTAACAAGGACGGCTTCCTCAACATGCCGGCAGCCGTCATGAACTATTACGTGAGCCGATGCAATCTGAAGCTTTCGGCAATGTACCAGTTCACGGGACGCTACGGACATGCCACGCAGCTCGACCGCGACAACGACGACCTCGGCATCAGCACACACACGGCCACCATACAACTCCAATACAGCTTCTGACGAACTCCCCCTTGCACAACGCTGAAGGGAAAACCTCATGACGAAGAATATGAAAGCTATACATTTTATATATATAATAAGCCTGTTGGCCGGACTCTCTTCCTGCGATAGTGGAGACATCGCGGAAAAAATCTATACCGTTGACGAGAAAGGCCATACCGTGGAACTCACTGCACAGGTAAGTGGCATATCGGAATGGGACGGCACCGGCTACGCCCTTGCCCTGGCAGGCTTCACTGCCAATAATCAGTTCGCCCGCGTACAGCGTGCCCTGCCCGGAACGATAAGAGTCGGCACACCAATCAGCATCACCCTTTCTAATTTGTCGGACGACATAGAAACGGTAGAACTGGCACTGACCAACTCCTTGCGCAAGCGCATCATTACACTCGCCACCATCGACATGAACGACTACAGAAGCTACGGTACGCGCGACACCATCCGCCTCGACCTCGGAACCATCGACTTAGGACGCATTGGCGTATTGCAGACTGGACTCTTTGACCGCGCTTGCATCCAGTGTCATGGTGCAAACGGGCACTCGGCAGCAGGTCTTACCCTGACTGACGGCAATGCTTGTGCCGCACTTGTCAACGTGCCCAGCACGTGCAGCGAAGGTTACAAGCGCGTAGAGAGTGGAGATGCAGAGGCTTCCCTCCTGCATATCATCTTGAGCGAAGGAGGCGAAGACCTGCTTTCATACAATCACACGGAAATCCTCAGCAGCCACTTCAAGACAAACCTTGAGGAAGTCTCTTCCCTCATTGACTGGTGGATTAGCCATCTCAAACCATAGCACGTTGCAATTACCACTGCTCCGTGAATAAATATACCTCATCAACCATGAACTGTAAACTATTTTTCGTACCTTTGCACACTATAACACACAAAACGACATGCAATACAATAAATTAACCTTGGAAGAGCTTGGTGTCGGCATTGAGCTTTCCACGTTTGCCCCAGAGGGCAGGGTGGCAGAATGGCACGCCATGCTACGCGTTGAGCCGCGTGGCGACTTGTTCCTCGAGCAATACCGTCGTCTTTGTCTGGCAGAGGCCTTTCTGTTGGAGACAGAGGAAATGAAGGGCGCCAAGATCGTCTTCAAGCGTTACTTCCTCTCCGATGCTACCAATCAGCAACCTTTCATGGAGCATCAGGAAGATGCCTGTGCCTCCTACATACAGCAGCCGCCGCTGGACGGCAGTAAGGTAGCATTGTGGGTTTACTTGCAGCGTGGTACGGAAGTGCTCCCGGCTGCCGACCGCCTGCATTCTGCCCTCGTGCGCCACAATGGCTACGAACACATCTGGACAATGGGCATGACGACAAGCAAGGGCAACAGTTACGTTCAGACACAAACTCTACTCCAGGACTATGGGCAACTGCTTGCCAGCCATTGTGCCACCTTGGAAGACAACTGTATCCGTACTTGGTTCTTCGTGCGCGACGTTGATACGCAGTACAATGGCCTTGTCGTTGCACGTCGCGAGCACTTTGCCAAGCACGGACTCTTACCCGAGACACATTACATCGCCTCCACAGGTATCGGCGGGAATCCGTCCGACCCTAAGGCTCTCATACAGCTGGGCAGCTATGCTATCACCGGCTTTGAGCCAGCACAGCAGCGCTATCTCTATGCCGCCACTCACCTGAATCGTACCAGCGAATACGGTGTTACTTTCGAGCGTGGTACATTGATGCAGTACGGCGACCGCAACCATGCCTTCATCTCAGGTACGGCCAGCATCAACAATCAAGGCGAAGTCATGCATACGGGCGACATAAAGAAGCAGACACACCGCATGTGGGAAAACGTAGAAGAGTTGCTCAGGGAGGGCGGCATGACGATGGATGATGTGGCACAGATTATCGTCTACCTTCGCGACGGAGCTGACTATGGGGTTGTCAGCTGTATGTTCCGTGAGAAATATCCAGCCGTTCCCACCGTCTTCACCTTGGCTCCCGTATGTCGTCCCACCTGGCTTATTGAAATGGAGTGTATTGCCATTCGTGAGACTGCTGGTAACCCCTACCGTGCCTTTTAGCCCTTAAAAGCGATGGATTACTTGTTTTTCCGCTGCAAAATATGTACTTTTGCACAGAAATAACAGATAAGACAACGAAACAAACATGAAAGCCGGTATAGTAGGACTGCCCAATGTGGGCAAGTCGACTCTTTTTAATTGCCTGTCAAGCGCAAAGGCACAGGCAGCCAATTTCCCCTTTTGTACCATTGATGCCCAGCTCGGACAGGTTACGGTGCCTGACGAGCGACTGACGTGTCTGGCAGAACTTGTCCATCCAGGTCGTATCGTACCTGCTGTATGTGACATCGTTGACATTGCCGGACTTGTGAAAGGTGCCAGTAAAGGCGAAGGCTTAGGCAACCAATTCCTTGCCAATATACGTGAGTGTGACGCAATCATCCATGTACTGCGCTGCTTCGACGATCCGGGCATTGTACACGTTGACGGCAGTGTAGACCCGGTCCGCGACAAGGAAATCATCGATGCAGAGTTGCAGCTCAAGGATCTTGACACTATAGAGAACCGTATCAAGAAGGTGGAGAAGCAGGCTCGTGTGGGTGGAGACAAGCTGGCTAAAATCGAGCTTGACGTGCTGCTCAAGTACCAGGATGCCCTCAACAAGGGGCAGAGTGCCCGGAGCGTCTCTTTCGATACGGAGGACGAACAGACGGCTGCTGCCGGACTTTTCCTGCTCACTACCAAGCCTGTGCTTTACGTATGCAACGTGGACGACGCTTCTGCCGCTACGGGTAATGCCTATACGGAAGCTGTCAAGGAGGCCATTGCCGGCGAAAATGCTGAGATGATGATTATCTCGGCGCAGACTGAGGCGGACATTGCCGAGCTGGAGACGTACGAGGAGAAGCAGATGTTCCTTGAGGACATGGGACTGACGGAGAGTGGCTGCAACCGCCTCATCAAGTCCATTTACCACTTGCTTACCTTGCAGACGTTCATCACGGCAGGCGAGATGGAGGTTAAGGCCTGGACGTTCCGTCGTGGATGGAAGGCTCCGCAGTGTGCAGGTGTCATCCATACCGATTTCGAGAAAGGCTTCATCCGTGCAGAGGTCATTAAGTACGAGGACTACATCCGCTACGGATCTGAATCTGCGGTTCGCGAGGCAGGCAAAATGAGCGTGGAGGGAAAGGACTATGTCGTGCAGGACGGTGACATCATGCACTTCAGATTCAATGTATAGTCTCCTTGTCCTTTGCCGTTTCCGTTTTCTCGACGTGAAGGGGTTCTTCTTTCTTTCTGAAAAATCATAATTTCTAAGTCATGCTGCAACACGTTTTAGTATCTGACCTGCTGTCTCTCTCTCTTGGGAGAGTTGCAGGGGAGTTGTTGTTCGTCCATTGGAATCCTGACATCGTTGCCGTCAGCATTGGTTCCTTTGCCATTCGCTGGTACTCGCTGTGCTGGTGCCTTGGCCTGCTGAGTGTGTACCTGCTCATGCACAGGCTCTGCCGGCAGCAGAACATCAGTGAGCAACAGTTCGACCCGATGTTCATGTACTGTTTCATTGGTATTCTGGTTGGTGCCCGTCTGGGTCATTGTCTTTTCTATGAGCCGGAATACTATTTGTCGCATCCGATAGAGATGATACTGCCTGCTCGCAAGATACCCGGACTGGGATGGACGTTCACCGGATACGAGGGGCTTGCCAGCCATGGTGGTACGCTGGGGCTGATGCTTGCCCTCTGGCTCTATGCCCGCAACGTGAGGCTCAACATTATGCGCGTGCTGGACAATGTCGGCATCGTTACTCCGGTCTGTGCCTGTGCCATCCGTATTGGCAACCTCATGAATTCCGAGATTATCGGCCGTCCGACTGATGTGCCCTGGGCTTTCGTCTTCGAGCGTGTCGACTTGCTTCCGCGCCATCCCGGGCAGCTCTATGAGGCGGTCTGCTATGCCGTGTTCTTTGTCGTCAGCTGGGTATTGTACCGTCGCTATCCGCAGCGTGTGGGTACGGGTTTCTTCTTCGGGCTGTGCCTCTTTATGATATTTTCGAGCCGTATCCTTATTGAGTATACCAAGGAGAATCAGGTGGACTTTGAGAACGGCATGCTGATGAACATGGGGCAGCTGCTCTCTATTCCTTTCGTGCTGCTGGGGCTGTATTGCATGTTCGGGGGCAGGTATTGCAGGCTCCTGGCAGAGAAACGCTGAACTATTGCTTTGAGACATGAGACGCACGGGACTATTTTTGCTTGCTGCCTGCTTGTTGACGGGGCTGGCTGCGAGTGCGCAGATTCTCCGGCATGAATATGCCGTGGACGTCAACGATCGCCGTCAGACGCTGGAAGGCTGGGGCGTGAGTCTCTGCTGGTGGGCGAACATGTGCGGCAAGTGGGACGAGGAGAGTGTTGACCGCATCGTGGACTGGATGGTCAGCCCTGAGGGACTGAACTGGAACATTTTCCGCTACAACATCGGTGGTGGCGATGATCCCGACTGGATGCACTGCGGTGTCCACCACATGGGAAAGGGGAAGGGGCTGCGTGCCGAAATGGAGGGTTTCCTGGACGAGCGCGGAGGTTCCTACAATTGGGAGCGCGATGCTGCCCAGCGCAGGATTATGCTCAAGATAAGGGAGCGGCGTCCGGATGCCGTCTTCGAGGCATTCTCGAACAGTCCGCCCTGGTGGATGACGGTCAGCGGCTGTGCTGCGGGCAACGGGGATGCCGGTGCCGACAACCTCCGCACTGACTACTATGAGGACTTTGCGCGCTATCTGGTGGACGTCTGCCGGCACTATCGCGACGAGTACGGCATTGAGTTCAAGACGCTGGAGCCCTTCAACGAGCCTGTTACGAACTACTGGTACCAGTCCGGCTCGCAGGAGGGCTGCCACTTTGATGCGAAAAGCCAGGTGGCGTTCCTCAGGGTGCTGGCGCCCATGCTGAGGGAGAGCGGGCTGAGGACGGTCATCAGCGCGAGCGACGAGACCTGCACGGCGCACAGCCTTTCCGTGCTGCGGGAGTACGTGGAGAGCGGTGCGATCGACTTGATAGGGCAGTGGAACACGCACACGTATTCGGCGGACGCGGAGACGCGCCGGCAAGTCGGAGCCCTGGCAAGGGAGTCGGGCAAGACGCTGTGGATGAGTGAGTCGGGCAGCGGAGGCAAGGGTCTCGAGGGCAACCTTGGCATGGCCCGGCGCCTCATTGACGACATGCGCGACCTGGCTCCCGTGGCGTGGCTGGACTGGCAGTACATGGAGGAGAACAACGACCAGTGGTGCCTCGTCCAGGGCGACTTTGCCGCGGGCACTTGCCGCAGGGTGAAGAACTATTACGTCCGGCAGCATTTCACGCGCTTCATCCGTCAGGGTCACCACATCGTGGGGAGCGGTGGCGAGGGAGTGCTGGCAGCGGTCAGCCCGAGAGCCGATACGCTGACCGTCGTCATACTGGGCGGCAGCGAGCCGTGCGCCCATCGTCTCAGCCTGCCCGGTGCATCCGTCAGGGGAGAGATCAGGGCGTGGCGCACCGACGAGACGAACGACATGAGGCTGCTCGACGCTTCGCTCCACGACATTCCCGTCGCCTCGGGCAATATCCTTGACGTCTATATCCCCGAGAATACGATTACCACGCTGGTCGTTCCCCTCAAGCCTCCCTCGCGCAGAGGCAGGCACAGGCCGGCGGCGAGGAGATAGCCGGCTGCGGGAGCTGCCTGCCGCGCGGCATTAATCCGGAACATGTTTCTCCGTTTAATTCTTTGTGTGAGTCCTCCTGCCGTGAAGCGTTGCGGCGGGAGGACTCTTTTTGTCCGGGGCGCTGCGGAAAATTCCTGATGATTCTTTATTTCACTGTAAAACAGTCAGATACTACTTCGTCTGGAAGTAGTATAACGTGAGTTCGACGAATTTCTCGTGAAATTAGATCTGAATATTTATTCTTTTT
>JAFLUV010000129.1 GCA_022508635.1 Prevotellaceae bacterium | reverse complement strand
ATTCACCCGAGTCATTTGGGAGTTTCAGTCAGGTTATCCGGGCCATTCACATAGGTTCATCGGGAACTTTCCGTCCGCCACACATATAAACGCCGCCCGCCACACATATAAACGACGGGCGTCGTTTATATGTGTGGCGGGCGGCAATTGAAACTTACAAGTAAGAGGCTACAACTTCATGATACAACTACAAAGATACAACATACAGGAGCCGAGCTGTCGTTTATTCCCTCATAATTATCTTGCGCAAGGCATCCATTATCTGGTCGCCAAGACCAATGGTATAGCCCTGACGGAACCATACGACACGGTTGAAGGTGTCGCACAACATGACGATGGGTAGCTCCTCGTTACCATGAGTGAGTTCCTGAATGTGCATGGCTTCAACGGTTTCCGGGTCGGCAATGCCAAAGACAAAATTGTCGGGCAAGCCATCAAACTCTGCACGGTTGAAATTGTCGTACTCCTCTTGGCTGGGGAAAAGCATCAGGAAACAGTGCGGCCACTGCGCGAAATAGATGTTGGCAGCTTCCATGTCATGCAGGATGTGCGTGCTGGGCTCGTGACCGCTGCGGATAAGAGCCACCAGATAGAAGCCGCGGCCCGTAGTCTGCAAGATAGGCTTGTGCGTACCCTTGATGTTGGTAAAGCCCAGTTCGCAGTTAAAACTGCCGATGACACGCAGGCGATCCTCGTCGACTCGCAGGCGAAGAGGGAAGGAAGACTTCTCTCCACGGACAGGGGCTATCTCAATGTGAGCCAACACACCACCGTTGGCAAGACGCGTACCACTCAGGAGCATATACTGTCCGGCATCGACGTTCACGCCTTCGGCAAAGGTATCTTTCCACGTCGCACTCTCGGGAAACTCCTGAACCTGCGGACGTCCGTCCACGATGCGCGACAAGGCAAAATGTGTATAGTAGGAGGGATTCTCCTTGACTGACTGGTCGGTATAGGTGAGGCGGAGAAGGGCATTTTCTGTTTCTCCCTGATGAGAATACCCTGAAGTGAAGGAAACATCCTCCCATCCCCCTGTTTCATCCTCCAAGGGAAGGGCGGGATTATGCCACTGTACCTTGCCCGTCACCTCGTCAATGCGGGCAGGAATGCCAATGGCACGCGCCGCTGAGACGAAGAAAATATCCCGACTATGCGTATCACACGTCCGATGTGCAAGTACACTGAGTGGACTCATACAAAGGTGTTGGGGATTGCGTATGTCACTGACAGTGATACTGTCCGTCACCCATTGCATAAGTGCTTCTGCCGTCATGCCGTTGAAATACGCGGCAAGCGAACCACGGCAGGGTGTCAGACGCTCGTTGCTGACACGCGGACTGAGTACATATTTCTGCCATAGAGGGTGGTCGAGATAGGTTGTATGCTCTGCTGCATCCAGCAATACATCCATCGTGACATCGCGGAAATCTTTCTGGGAAAGTGTACTAAGCACGTCTCCCTTGCAAGCCTTCGCAGCTGCACTATTCTTGAAATCAACAATAGTTTGCCAGTTGGCGCGTGCCAGAGCCTCGTAACTATCTGGAGCCGCATTCGGACAAAACGCCTGCCGCATATAGTCGGCGCGAATGCTGTCTTCGCGGACAAGACGCTTGCGGTTTGCCTGTACTGACTCTGAGCTGACCTCTGGTTTGTTCTCTTTGCCTACTGGCGGTATCAGGTCGAGGTCGAGCGAGACGGTACTGGTACTGTCTTTGTCGAGAAAAACAGTAACAAGATTGTCTTCGCCGACACTTACCTTGCGGAAACCAAAACGTCCATCCTTGCTTGCCCAGACAATGAGATCGCCTTTGCCACAGGTAAGCGTTGACTGACCTTTGGCATCGCTTTGCTTGGAAACAATGGGATAGAACTCGGCATAGTTGTACAAACGATAGTCGACGGTTGCATCCTTCACGGGCAGACTATCGGTACCGAGTACTGTCACCTTAATAGTGGCAACATCGGCATAATTCTTCGTCACGTTGATTTCGGTATAGCATGCAGAGCGACTCACCACCTCCTCGGGACCGTCATAAGCACCGAAGACCTTCGTGTGCATCAACATGCCACGGGCTGCAGGTTCGTTGAACCAACCGAGGTTAAGCACAGGCTCCGGTTCGCAGGCACCAAGAAAATACCACTTTCCATCGACCCAAGCTTCAACCCAAGCATGATTGTCGTCCGTGTGTGCCCAGCGCGGTGTGTAGACCTGACGCGCAGGAATACCGATAGTACGGAGTGCAGAGACAGTGAAAGTGCTCTCCTCGCCGCAACGCCCAATAGCGGAACGCAGTGTGTTTATAGGCGACGAAGTGCGACTGTCACTGGGCTGATAGGAGACATGTTCGTGACACCAATGGTTAACCTCAAGCACTGCGCCGTACATCGTCTTGTCCTTGACACGTTGGCGCAACTCCTCATAATAAAGGATGCGGAAGGAGTCGAGATCCTCGTTGTTGACACGCAACGGAAGTACGAAATGCCGCCACTCACGCCCAGGCACTTTCTTGCCCCATGGCATTTCATTGCGTGCCTTCAGAGCCATCTTCACGTTGGTTTCCCAGAACTCGCGGGAATAGTCCACGCTGTCGGGCAGCGGCATGTTCTCGTATAGGAAGTCCAGTGCTGCCTGTTGCTCACTATTGTGACGATCGCTTCCTGTGCAGGCTGCCATAAAAACAAAGAGCCCCACGACGAGGGCTCCCTGCAATATCATTCGTTTCTTATTCTGCATACATGTCTACGATTAGTTCGCCAAAGATTGTATTAGCCCATGCAAACCAACTGCGAGTAAAGTCTGTTGCATCGTCCTTGTTGAAAGACTCATGCATGAAACCTTTTCCACCATCGGTCTTAAGAATCTGCTGCACACACCATTCTTTTTCAGCACGATCATTGGTGGTGAAAGCCTTCATCACCAAACTCATGGGCCAAGGCTGATCAAGTCCGCAGTGCGGACCGCCAATGCCTTCGCCGGCTTCACCCTTGAAGAAATATGGATTGTCCTCGCTCCATACGAAGCGGCGCGTGTTCTGGTAGATAGGATCGTCAATAGCAACATCTGTCAAATATGGCAGACAAAGTAAGCTGGGCGCATTGCTGTCGTCCATAAGCAAGGCACTGCCATAGCCATCCACCTCGAAGGCATAGATAGGCCCGTACTTGGGATGCTCCACGACAGCATATTCCTTCAGAGCCGTCTCCACCTGGCTTGCCATCTGTTCGCATTCGCCTGCAAGAGCATTCTCCTTGTTTACCTGGCGAAGAATCGTTGCAGCCTTACGCAGCACACTTACGGCAAAAAAATTGCTTGGCACGAGGTAAGGGAAAATGGTACTGTCGTCACTGGGACGGAAAGCACTGGCTATGAGACCGCACGCCTTGCCCGGATGGCCATAACCGGCATTGCTACGGGTGTCATGGTAGGCACGTGTCTCACGACGGAAGTGATAGTTAGTCTTGTATCCGTTCCAATTCTGCTGGTCGCGGAACACATCAAGCGTAGCGCGAACCACCTTCAGCCAATTCTCGTCGAAGATACTGGCATCGCCCGTCTTCTGCCAATAGGCATAGGCAAGACGCAGAGGATAGCACAAGGAGTCAATCTCATATTTACGTTCATGCAACTCCAGCTTCATCTCTGTCTCATCGCTCTGCCATTCGCCACCAGTGGGTCCCATGTTGAAAGCATTGGCATACGGATCTATGAGGATACAAGCAAACTGACGACGGATAACGCCACGAATAAGGTGACGCAACGGTTCATCCTGACCTACATAACGCAGATAAGGCCACACCTGGGCAGCACTATCGCGCAGCCACATGGCATGGATGTCACCTGTATAGACAAAAGTATCATCATCACCGCTCTCATTACTGTAGTGTACCGTTGTGTCAAGAGTGTTGGGGAAACAATTGACAAACATCCAATATAGCTTAGGATCGACGGCCGTAAGCTTTTGCTTAAGGTCGAGAATCTGTTTCTCGATGGCTTCGCTGCGGAAAAGACGATCTTTTTCAGCAGGGCGGAGATCCTTAATGGTGTTCTGTACTGCCACTTGCTGCTTCTTGGCAGATTCGAGCATTGTGTAGTTTGTGGCGCTGAAGGCGGACAATGGTGCGCCCATCAGCATAGCTAACATGATTTTCTTCATTGATATCTTACTTATATCATTTTGACATTATCTCTTTTATTTTACTCCACTCTGGGGAAGGGTCGTTATTTCGTCATATAAACATCCAGTGTTCCACCAGCCATAATCTGCTCATGAGTGATGGTGGTGCCATTGAGCTGTTTGCCGTTCAGGACATACTTCTTGACATAGATAGCCTTGTCGCTTCCACCATGAGTACGGATTGTGAAAGTCTTGTCCTCGCCAACGGGAATGACAGCTTCCTCCACGATGGGCGAACCAAGCTGATAGACACCACCACAAGGCTCTACCTGATAAAATCCGAGGGCAGACAAGATGTACCATGCCGACATCTGACCAACGTCCTCATTACCGCAGAGACCTGCGGGCTGGTCAGTGTAGAGTTCATCCATGACCTGACGTATCCATTTCTGTGCCTTGCGAGGCTGACCCACGTAGTTATACATATATAATATATGGTGACTGGGTTCATTGCCATGAGCATATTGACCAATAAGGCCAGAGATGTCGGGAGCATGGTTTTCGCCTAAATCACTACTGGCTGCCAAGAGGTCGTCCAGACGCTGGTCAAGTGCTTTGTCGCCGCCCATCAGCTCTGCAAGACCCTTCACGTCGTGGGGAACAAGGAAGGTGTACTGCCAAGGGTTGCCCTCGGTATAGTCGTGGGTTTGCAGGTTGGGATTGAAGTTCTCGGGCAGGGGACGGAACTCGCCTTTCATATCAAGAGCACGCATCACGTTGACACGACGATCATAGAGTTTCTTGTAGTTCATGCTTATTTCATGGAAGCGAACACTATCCTCCTTATGACCAAGGCGTCCTGCCAACTGCGCTGCTGCCCAAGAAGCTATAAAGTACTCCATGCTCTTGCCCACGACTTCACCCTCGCGACCATCGTAAGGCAGATAGCCAAGTTCAGCCAGATAGTCCTTGCCTCGCAACGGCACACGGCGTACCTTGGCATATTCTGTAGGGAGCATACTTGCACAGACGGCTTCGTAAGCCTCTTCAATATCAATATCCTTGGCCTCACCCTTCAGGATGATATCAGCAAGGACAGGCACAGCAGGTTCACCCACCATGCAGTAGGTATCGTTGCTGACAAGGTGCCAGACGGGCAGTTCGCCCCATTCACGATAGATGGCAAGCATCGTCTTGGCATAGTCTCGCATGCGATCCGGCATAATGAGGGTTGCCAGGGGGTGAGCAGCACGATAGGTGTCCCAAAGGCTCCATGTAGTAAGTGTGGTGTAGTCGGCACCGCGATGCACCTTGAGGTCAGCTCCCATGTAGTCACCTGTCACATCGCACCAAATCTGAGGTGCTATCATATAGTGGTACATAGCTGTGTAGAAGATGGTACGCTCACGCTCGGTGCGAAAAGTTGCCTTGATGCGTGAGAGTTGCTGATTCCAGGCCTCGGTAGCAGCATCGGCTACAGCATCAAAGTTGAAACCAGAACCCTGCTCGACGTTCAGATTGATGAGTGCGTTGGCCTCACTGGTGGGAGAGAGCGCCACCTTAACCATCACCTGGTCATTGGGATCCACCTCGAAAGTAGCTTGCCCGTATTTAGCATCCGGGCCTTCGCTCAGCCAGTTGTGGATCGGTTTGTTGAAGCGCATGCAGAAATACACGATCTGATCACTTGCCCAACCACGGCTACGACGATAACCCATCAGCGTATGGTCATCAACAGGAACGACACGTGTGTCGCGAG
Organism: Prevotellaceae bacterium; assembly: GCA_022508635.1. Taxonomy (GTDB): domain Bacteria; phylum Bacteroidota; class Bacteroidia; order Bacteroidales; family Bacteroidaceae; genus Physcousia. The sequence continues at coordinate 695 of JAFLUV010000129.1, read as the reverse complement.
CCTCGTCGCCAACAGTGTTCTCCAAGTCAATGATTATACGGGCATTATTGCTTCCACGAGGGAAGGTGAAACGATAGAGAGCCGTACGTTCTGTAGCCGTCACCTCTGCCATGATGCCAAAACGGTCGAGTAGGACGCGGTAATAACCAGGAACTGCCAACTCCGTATCATGGCTGTAGTCGCTGGCAATACCTTCACGACTCAATTCCAAATCGCCATAGGCAGGCATCAGACCGATGTCACCCAAATCGCCGCAACCTGTACCGCTAAGATGCATCTGGGCAAAGCCGATGATCTTCTTGCCTGACTCGTGGTAACCGGAACACCAGTCCCAACCGGTCTCTATCTGAGTTGGACCTGCATTGACCATACCAAAAGGCACGTTAGCTCCCATGAAGACATGTCCGTGATCACCCGTTCCGATTCTGGGATCAACGTATTGTGCAAGGTTTTCGGCCTGTGCCATCGTGGTAAACAAAAGACTGAGGAGAATAAAGCTCTTTTTCATGAAACTGCTTGTTTTTATTACTATTTTCGCCACAAAGATAAGCAATTTTCTTCATTCTGCACTAATTCTCTTTATATTTTTGTACTACAGAGCTATCTTAAAGCAGGTTTTCCTCATGGAGAATAAAAATGCTCCCACCGAAACGGGAGATATGTTTTACCATTCGACCATGATGGCCAAAATTTTC
>JAFLUV010000128.1 GCA_022508635.1 Prevotellaceae bacterium | reverse complement strand
TTGACTCGAGTGAAAATGGGAGGCTATTTTCATGACAGCAATTTATTGAATAACCCATGTAGAACATAATGTCAACATATATATCATCTATAAGATTATTAACGACTTACCATTCTTGCAAATTCGTCGAACTCACGTTAAAATAATTGCAGCCTGTTTGTTCTTTAGTTTATTTTTATTGAATGGGGTTGCCAAGGTAAAATCCTCACTATTTTATGCTGTCTGTATAGCTTACTTGACTGATGCAAAAAGTTGAGTAAACTCAGAGCCCATTTTGAGTTAACTCATTTTAGCTCATTGATTTTCAGTATACTATCAAAGCCCCTATTTTTTATGCTTCGTCAAGGATCTATACAAGGTCATATTATAGTTGGAAAATCGTGGTGCAGGAGGCGGAACTGTGCCATTTCCTCGTACTTAGTTCCGGGTCTGCCGTAGTTGGCATAGGGGTGTATGCTGATGCCGCCACGGGGAACGAAAAGGCCTGTCACTTCAATGTACTTTGGTTCCATGAGACGGATAAGATCCTTCATGATGACATTGACGCAATCCTCGTGGAAGCTGCCGTGGTTACGGAAACTGAAAAGGTAGAGCTTCAGGCTTTTGCTCTCGACCATCCGCTTGTCCGGCAGGTAGCTGATGCGTATTTCTGCGAAATCTGGCTGTCCCGTAATAGGACAAAGTGCTGTGAACTCGGGGCAGTTGAAGCGTACCCAATAGTCGTTTTCTGGATGTTTGTTCTCAAACGCTTCCAGCACACCGGGATTGTAGTCCTGCGGGTACTCGGTCTTTTTGCCAAGGGCTTGAAGTCCTTCTTTCTCTCTATCTGACATAGTTGGACGGTTTCCTGTGTTTTTCAGTTCAATTTTTGGTTCTTTATTTTCAGGTATTTTTCTAATCCTTCGCGGCGTAGCTTGCAGGATGGACAATGCCCGCAGCCGTCGCCTATGATGCCGTTGTAGCAGGTAAGGGTACGTTGGCGAATGGTGTCGAGCACGCCGAGCTCATCTGCCAATGCCCATGTCTGCTGCTTGTCGAGCCACATAAGTGGCGTATGCAGGTGGAATTGTTCGTCCATGGCAAGATTGAGTGTCGTGTTCAGGCTCTTGATAAAGCCGTCACGGCAGTCCGGATAGCCACTGAAATCTGCTTGTCCCACACCGGTGATGATGTCGTAGATGCCATGACTGCGTGCGTATGTGGCAGCTATGGAAATGAAAAAGAGGTTACGACCGGGGACGAACGTAGTGGGGTAGGGTGAATCGTCCTTTTTCTCTTCTTCAATGTTGAGTTCCGGATTGGTGAGGCTGCACGAAGGACAGAGCTGACTGATGAAGCTAATGTCCATAGATTCCCAAGGTACGCCAGCTTCTTCGCACAGCTGACGTGCTATTTCTACTTCCAAAATGTGTCTTTGCCCATAGCGGAAACTGAGTGCACGTACCTCATCGAAGTGCTTGAGAGCCCAGTAAAGGCATGTGGTAGAGTCTTGTCCGCCGGAGAGGACTACGAGTGCGCGGGTCATGTTGGCTTAAAACTTAGTCAATATCAGTCCCCGACAGCCTTCAGGTATTCCTGCCAGAGTGCGTCGGTGGTGTTCCCTGGCTTGTCACCGAGGATGTGCTTCATGGCCTTGTCCCATGACCAGGGCTTGATTTCTACAGCTGAGCGGTTGAACTTGCGGATGAAGTCCTTGTCTTTGTTAAGCTGAAGCCAATAGAGGAAATAGCCTGTCACACGATAGCCTTTGCGCCAGCTGTCGCCGCGTGTGCGATCCTTGCTGCTGAAGTCCTGATCGAAGCATCCGCATGCTACGCGAACGGCATCTGCCAGGCCTTCGATGAAAATCCAATACTCACTCTTACCATCATATTGTCCGCAACCTTCGGGTGAGAGTTGATAGGCATGGGTAAGTTCATGGTAGAGCACGCCGCGCGTCTCATAGTCAAGACGCAATGTATCATTGTTTTCAAAACAGCGCTCTATCCAGTTTGTGCTGTAGCGGATGCCTACGTAGTCGCCACTGCCGTATTTTTCGCTGATACCGTTATAATCTTTGATAGTGTAGACGATGCGCTTCAGGCGGGGTACGTTAGGATCTTTGGGCCCCCAATAGAGTGTCTGTAGTACGCGCAAGGCATTTTCCTGAATGTAGGGTATGGGATTGGGAATGATATTGTGATAAATTTTCGATCCTTCGCTTTCGGGGGCTTCATCGTGGAACTCTACGTCGCCGGGATTGTAGCCCTTCCATTTCTTTTCCACCTTGATGGGAGCGTGATACTTTGTTGCCTTATAGATGGCTTGTGCCTGAATACCAACGGCAAAGGCGGCAGCCATAATGAATACAAATGTACGTTTCATATTTTCGTTATATGTGTTTGTTTCGATGTGATGTCTCTGTTTTTTGTCATAATCGCTTGCAAAGATATGAAAATTATCCGAGACGACAATGAAAACGGAGTAATTATTCTGCTGAGTTTCGTTCGTCGGCAAGGGCTTTCTCGTGGTCTTCGAGCTGCACGGCAAGCCGGGCTATCTGCATCATCGTGTCGTTGCGTTGTTGTGTGACGACTTGTAGTTTGGCCGCAATGCTTTCCTGAATGTCAGGTGCAGTGGCATTACAATGTCCGTCTTCCGTATCAAGTGCAATAAGACGGCTGTTCAGGTCTTCCACTTTTGCCTGACAAAGCAGCATATCGGTATTTATTTGCTTGAAGTTGCTGCGTATTTGCCCCCAGTCCTTGCCGTCGGCAAAGACTTCGTCCAGCTCGCTCTTCTGTACAGGCGGATGCCTTTGGTTGAATGCGTGCATCCAGAGGTCAAGCCTTTCGCTTAATTTTTTTTGTTCGCTTTCAAGCCTTTCAATGTGGTTCATGTAATAGTCATGACGACCCTGCATGATGTCGGCTGTATGACGGATGCTTTCCATTCTACTTCGCTCCTCTTCATATTGTTTACGAGCATTTTCTATGCTTTGCAGGTTTGCATGATACATGGTCTTTACATCGTTTTCAGTAACGATTTGTCCGTATGTCTTCCTGTTTCCTGCTTTGCGTCCGTCAATATCTTCCGTTTGCTTTGCAATGATCATCGAGTAGCGTGCCAGCAATTGCATTTGTGCCTTCATTCCTTCTATGTTTGCCGTCTCTATATCGAGCGTAGCCATTCCTTCTGCAATTCCCCTCTCGTCAGAAGACCAGTTGGCGATTAGTTTCTGAATCTGGTCATATAGTTGTTCTGGGCTTTTTTGCCAGATGGCGTACCAATCTTTGACAGTTACAGTCCTCTGCATGTTTTCGTAAGCACGCGTGAATTGTGCCGTGACGTTTTCTAACTGCTCTCCGGCTTGTTCCACTTCGCGGCTGAGCACTTGACATCCAGTGTTGAGTTCGCCCAAACGGACGTTCACTTCATTCTTCTTCTGTTCCAGATTCTGTAATTCTTCACCGAACTTTGCGACACTACTTTGATGGAATGTGAATGCCTCGAGTTCCTTTTCTGCCACTTCTGCATCGCGGCTGATGTTTTCTATGAACTGTCGCAGCATAGCAGTGCGTGCATCAAGGTTCGTGCTTTCCGAGCATTCGCTGAAAGTCGGATCCAGCTGGGCATAGAGTTTCCACTCCTGTACGTCTTCGTTCTGACGGATACGTATAGCGTTCAAAGCCTCTTCCTCGGCTTCCAAACGCCCCTGTGCACTTCTCAGGTCTGCTTGCATCTGCAAGAGTTGCTGCTGCTTGGCGTTCGATTCAGAAGCCAGCAACTCGTAGTCGCTTTTCATCTCTCTAATAAGCTGGCTTTGGTCAAGTATCGTGTCACTGTGGTAGGGGTGGTGTGTTGCACCGCAGACGGTGCAGGAAATGCCCTCTTTTAGGTCGGCACGTAGTTGTATGATGTCCTGTCCCTTGCTCAACAAATAGGTGTATTCTTTTTCCTTGCAGAGCCGTTGTATCTTGCCTGCTTCTGTTTCAAGCTGGTTGATACCGTTTGTCTGGTGCTGAATGTATAGCCGTAGTGTCGTTACCCGTTGGCTCTTTTCTTCAATGCTTTCGTAGCCAGTAGTGATGCGTTTCCATAACGAAAGCGCAGAGAGCAGCATCTGGCGACGTCCTTTTAGCATCAGGGCTCGTTCCTGAAGCATCAAACCATCCTGCCCTTGTATGTAGGATCGGTGCATACCTAAAACTGCTTCGGTGCTTTCTATCAGAGAGACGAGGTTTTGATATTGGGCAAATGCTTTTCTCAAGAGTTCGTTTTCCTCATCCTGTCTCTTGATGGCCTGCTGTTGTTTCTGGTATAATTCTGACCGGCGCTTATTCCTTTCTTCCATCGTGCTCAGTCCGATTAATACAGCCTCGCCGTGCTGGAGCATGTTCTCGTGTATCTCCATGCTGTGACGTCTGGTTTGTAGGACTTCGAGCTTTTTGCGTAATGCTGCAAGCGTCTTTTCCTTATCCTGAATCAAGGAACCAAGGGCATTCATTTCCTCCCTTATTATATTATTATAATCAAACAGAAAGGCTGTTTCTGCCTCCATTGCTTCCTTTTCTCCATCCAAGCGTATGGCTTGGCAGATGCGGTCAAAAGTATCAAGCATGTTTGTCGTGGCGCTGTCGAGTTGTTTGCCTGCCTGCTGTAGGCGCTTCTCTTGCTCGACCAGCAGCTGTCGGTTCTCGTCTGCCTCCCTCTTTAGAAGGCTCAGCCCTCGCTTGTCGCTGTCTATCTGTTTATTCACGACAATGAGTTGCTGATATACGCCATGGATGCCTTCGAAAAGGTCATATCGCTCCAGCATGCTTATTTCCTTAGCCATGACGGCTTTTTGTTTCGTTAGTTCGAAAAGGCGCTCCCTTTCGCGTTTCAGGATTATGCTTATCTCATTATATCGGCGCAACCATTGCTGCTGTGCCTGCAGTTGTACTAAATTTTCCTCAAGTCCTTGCAGCTTCGTTTCTGCCAGGCGTTTGGCATCTTTCACGCGCTGTAACTGCGTGCTACCCAGGATGCGGTCGTTTCTATTGTAAAAAATCATACTGTGATTGTGTAATGTTTGCAAAGGTACAAAAAAAAGCTCAATGGGTAATGACGGATAGTATTTTTTTCGTATCTTTGCACGCAAAATTTAATATCAATCAGGACTATGGCCCAGAAACCAAGCATACCCAAAGGAACACGCGACTTCGGTTCACAGGAGATGTCGCGCCGTAACTATATTTTTAATACCATTCGTGAGGTCTATTCTCTCTATGGCTTCCAGCAGATTGAAACGCCAGCAATGGAGAACCTCTCTACCTTGATGGGCAAGTATGGCGAGGAGGGTGACAAACTGCTTTTCAAAATTCTGAACAGTGGCGACTTTCTGCGCGGTATCTCCGACGACGATCTTCGTGACGGCGCAACGGGTCATCTTGCAGCACAACTCTGCGAAAAGGGACTCCGTTACGACCTGACGGTACCATTCGCTCGTTATGTCGTTCAGCACCGTGAAGAATTAGTTTTGCCTTTCCGACGCTATCAGATTCAACCAGTATGGCGTGCCGACCGACCACAGAAAGGACGCTACCGCGAATTCTATCAGTGCGATGCCGACGTCGTTGGCAGCGATTCTCTTCTCTGTGAGGTTGAACTAATGCAAATCATTGACACGGTGTTCCAGCGCTTTGGTATCCGGGTCTGCATTAAAATCAATAATCGTAAGATTCTCTCAGGCATAGCTGAGATGATAGGCGAACCCGACAAGATTGTTGATATTACCGTTGCTATCGACAAGCTTGATAAAATCGGCCTTGAAGCTGTCAATACAGAATTACGTGAAAGTGGCATCAGCGAGGAAGCTATCCAAAAGCTGCAGCCGATCATTAATCTCAGCGGAACAAATCCTGAAAAGATAGCTACGATGCGTCAAGTACTTTCTGGCAGCGAAATAGGACAGAAAGGTATTGACGAAGTAGAGTTTGTACTTTCCAAGCTCTCTACACAGAACTCTCAACTTGAGCTTGATCTCACCCTTGCTCGCGGTTTGAACTACTATACTGGCTGTATTTTTGAAGTCAAGGCTCTGGACGTTGAGATTGGCTCTATCACAGGTGGTGGGCGATATGATAATCTAACAGGTATCTTCGGCCTGCCTGGCTTGAGCGGCGTCGGTATCAGTTTTGGTGCTGATCGTATCTATGATGTCTTGAACCAGCTTGATCTCTATCCTGAAACCGTCACGACCGCCACGCAAGTACTCTTTATCAACTTTGGCGAGAAAGAGACAGACTATTCGCTGCCCATTATTGCTGGCCTTCGCAGTCAGGGTCTTCGCTGTGAGATATATCCTGATGCCAGTAAGATGAAAAAACAGATGCAATATGCCAATCAGAAAGGCATCCCTTTCGTGATAATGACTGGCGAGACCGAGATGAACGAGGGCAAGGTAATGCTTAAGAACATGCTGACAGGCGAGCAAAGGCTCGTTTTGCCGGAAGAAATCAAGGCGCTTGTGGCTTTTGATGTTTGTAGTACCGGCGTTTGAGCAGGGCAAAGAACTTAATAGTCTTGAATAGAAAAAATGCTTCCTGCTTTATACCTC
>JAFLUV010000127.1 GCA_022508635.1 Prevotellaceae bacterium | reverse complement strand
AGTACGGCCGTCATGGGCGCAAGGGAGAGGCGGGAAGACTGTAGAGCCTTAAGCGGACACCAATAATAAAATATATAATGTGTGGCTTGCAATTCTTCATGAAAAGCCGTAACTTTGCAACTCGTATAACCGAGAAGACACACACCATGGATTCAGGAAATAAGCAAAGCATCAGGAATATAGCTATCATTGCACACGTAGATCACGGCAAGACAACCCTCGTGGACAAAATGCTGCTGGCAGGAAATCTCTTCCGTGAGAATCAGCAGACAGGCGAGCTCATGCTCGACAACAACGAGTTGGAACGCGAGCGCGGTATCACCATCCTCTCCAAGAACGTCAGCATCAACTATCACGGCACGAAGATAAACATCATTGACACTCCCGGACACTCGGACTTTGGAGGAGAGGTGGAGCGTGTGCTGAACATGGCTGACGGCTGCCTGCTTCTGGTCGATGCCTTCGAGGGGCCTATGCCGCAGACGCGCTTCGTCCTGCAAAAAGCACTTCAGATAGGGCTGAAACCCGTTGTCGTCATCAATAAGGTGGACAAGCTGAACTGCCGTCCTGAGGAGGTATACGAGATGGTCTTCGACTTGATGTGCGACCTCGATGCAACGGAAGAGCAGCTTGACTTCCCCGTCATCTACGGCTCTGCCAAGCAAGGATGGATGGCAGAGGACTGGCAGACGCCATCCACGGACATCACCTATCTGCTTGACAGCATCCTCCGCTACATTCCGGAACCGGAGATGCTGGACGGCACGCCGCAGATGCTCGTCACCAGCCTCGATTACAGCACCTATACAGGACGCATCGCCGTGGGACGCGTGCATCGCGGCACTCTGCGCGAAGGCATGAACATCACCATTGTGCACCGCAACGGAAGCCGCGAGAAGACACGCATCAAGGAACTCCAGACCTTCACAGGAATGGGGCGGCAACGCACGTCGGAGGTCTCTTCGGGTGACATCTGTGCCATTGTCGGCCTCGAGCACTTCGAAATAGGCGATACCATTTGCGACTATGAGAACCCGGAACCCCTGCCACCCATTAGCATCGACGAACCGACGATGTCCATGCTCTTCACCATCAACGACTCTCCCTTCTTTGGCAAAGAGGGCAAATACTGCACCAGCCGTCACATCGGCGAACGCCTGGAACGGGAATTGGAAAAGAACCTTGCCCTGCGCGTGGATGTTGCAGAAGGTTGTACCGACCGTTGGATAGTCTCTGGCAGAGGCGTACTTCATCTCTCTGTCCTTATTGAGACGATGCGCCGTGAAGGCTATGAACTGCAAGTCGGCCAGCCGCAAGTCATCTACAAAGAGATAGACGGCGTAAAGTGCGAGCCTATCGAAGAGATGACAATCAATGTGCCGGAGGAGTTTGCCTCGAAGATGATAGACATGGTCACACGCCGCAAGGGCGAGATGACGAGCATGGAGAGTCAGGGCGAACGCGTCAACATCGAATTTCTCATTCCCAGCCGTGGCATCATAGGCCTGCGCACCAACATGCTCACGGCCAGCCAAGGAGAAGCCATCATTGCACATCGCTTCAAGGAGTACCAGCCCTTCAAGGGCGAGATAACGCGACGCATCAACGGTTCGCTCATTGCACTGGAAAGCGGCAATGCCTATGCTTATGCCATCGACCATCTGCAGGACAGGGGAAAGTTCTTCATCGAGCCGCAGGATCAGGTCTATGCCGGACAGATCGTAGGCGAGCATGTCCACGAGAATGACATCGTCATCAACGTGTGCAAGGCGAAGCAGCTCACAAACGTCCGTGCAAGCGGTACTGACGAGAAAGCTCGCATCATCCCTGCCACTATCTTCTCTCTGGAAGAAGCCTTGGAGTATATCAAGGCTGACGAATATGTGGAAGTGACTCCCAAGAGCATGCGTATGCGCAAGATCATTCTCGACCATCTGGAAAGGAAGAGAGCAAAGAAAGAGTAGCAATCCCTTTTCCTACCTATTATATAAATGAGTAGCACCAGTATATATTAAGAAGGGAAGAGAAACAGACATCATGAAACTTTTTCTAATCATTACAGTTCTGTTGTTTTCATCAGTTTTCCCCATCTTTGGACAAGACTGGGGAGGCTCTTGGGTTGCAACGGACGGACTGGGGCGTACTCTGCCCACTGCAGAAGAGTGCCCGCTCAAGGCAGATGGCAGACAGCGTACCGTTGGCATCTTCTATATTACCTGGCACACGCCTGACCACCACAACGGCCAGCCATATACCTACGACGTGTCGAAGCGCATAGCGGACAATCCGATGTGTACCCGAGGCAACCCTGACTTCCCGTATGCTACCTATCATTGGGGTGAACCTGAGTATGGTTACTTCCTCAGTCGTGACCGCTATGTCATCCGCCACGACCTCTCCATGCTTGCCGATGCAGGCGTGGACGTCCTCATTATGGATGTGACGAATGCTGTCTGCTATTGGGACGAGTGGGAAGCTCTCTTCCAGACGATGCAGGAGATGAAGGCTGAAGGTAACCGGGTGCCAAAGTTCTGCTTCTGGGCTTTCAACGGCAATGTTATTGATGTCGTGCAAAGCCTATACGAGCGTTTCTACAAGACACCGCGCTACGAGGACTGCTGGTTTTACTGGGAAGGCAAGCCGCTTCTCCTCTACAATGCTACGCCAAGCGTTGATGCGAACCCTAACGGCGGACAGCAAGGAAAGGACTATAGCGACGAGGTGAAGCAGTTCTTCACCTTGCGCGGCATGTGGTGGGGCTATTACAAATGGGCAGGCGAGCGATATGTTGGCGGTGAAGACAAATGGAGCTTCGGTTATGAACTGAACGACAAGAATGTGGCAGACCTCAAGCCCGAAGAGCTTTGCTCCAGGCATCAAGGGCGGCTGGAGGAGATGGCAGTCACGCCTGCCCAGCATCCTATCAGCATCGTCGGCAAGAGCTGGCGCAGGGAAACAGGCGAGCCGTCCCTTGACTCGTGCGACATGCCTGCCCGCACCTTTATTCCTTGGCTTGGAGAGGAATGTGACAATCCCACTCAGTACGGCATCTATTTCCAAGAGCGTTGGGATGAGGCTTTGCAGGTTGACCCGGAGTTTATCTACCTCAACGACTGGAATGAATGGACGGCCGGAAAGTATCGTAACGGAAAAGATCCCAGCGGACAGGCTGACATGCAAATAGACTTCCTCGGAAGGAAGGGCAATCCTTTTTATTTTGTCGACCAGTACAATGCGGAGTTCAACCGTACCATTGCTCCTATGAAGGGCGGGTGGACGGACAACTACTACATGCAGATGGTGCAGAACATCCGCCGTTACAAGGGTGTGCCGCCCATGCCTGTGCATCATGGCTACCAGAGCATCAGGCTTGACGGCGTGCTTGACGAGTGGGAGGCGGACAGTTCTTTCCTTGACACCCGCGGCGATGTCATTCACCGCGACCATGATGGCTACGGCGACCTGCACTATTCCGACCAAAGCGGACGCAATGACATTGTGCGCTGCCTCACGGCTCTTGACAAACGCAACATCTATTTTGCAGCCGAGACGGCAACTTCCCTTACGTCATGGACCGACCCGCACTGGATGCTTCTCCTGATAGATGCTGACGAAGACAGCTCGACGGGCTGGCAGGGTTACGACTATATTATAAATAATGTGGTGAGGGATGAGACGACGACTACCCTGATGCGCTATGACGAAGAGGCACAGAGCTGGGTGCATGTCTGTGACATTCCATACGCTGCCGGGAGCAATGCCCTTGAGATTTCCCTGCCGCGCAAGCTCCTCGGGCTGACAGGCAGACAGGTTGCCTTCCGCTTTAAGTGGGCTGACAATCCTCATGAACTCAAGGACATCATCAGCCTTTGCACTGCCGGCGACACTGCACCAAACCGTCGCTTTGCCTACAGGTTCGTCTGGGAAAAGACATCTTCCAAAGTCCGGTGACCATTAACTATTAACACATAAATTCAGGTATCAAGTATGAAGCTTTTGTTTGTTTTTGCCTATTTGGCTATTGGCCTTGGCAGTTTGAAGGCCAATGCCCAAAGCGTTACGCAGTACGTCAATCCCCTGATGGGTACGGCCACCTTGTGGACACCGGAGGAACTCGGCTATATCCGGACCGAAGAGAAGCGTCCCTGGGGAGCTGAGACATATCCCGGAGCTGCCCTTCCCAATGCCATGGTGCAGCTTACGCCTGTGACCATGTACCGCAGCGGTTCGGGCTATCAGTACGAGGACGACATGATTTACGGCTTTGCCCATACCAGCAAGGGACACTGGAACCTGCTGCACCTGCCCATACTTCCTGTCACGAAGGAGGGAAGACCCCGCCCCGAGAGCTATCGTTCGCTCTTCCGCCATACAGAGGAAGAGGCGCATCCCGGATACTATCGTGTCCTGCTCGATCGCTATCACATCAATGCGGAGCTGACCTCCACGCTCCGTTGCGGCTACCATCGCTACACCTATCCTGCGGGGACGGAGAGACAGATTCTCGTGGATATTGCACGCTCGAACAACATGCCCCGCCAGTGGGAGCTCAAGCAGTCCTCCGCCCGCACCTTTGAAGGTTTCCAGGACGGCGAGGGGCGCATCTACTTCTATGCCGAGCTCTCGGAGGACATCGACCGCGTAGAGGAAGAGGGCGGGGCAAGGAACGGCGAGCAGGGAGGCAGGAATGGCCAGAGGGTGCTCCCCATAGGGATGGTCAGGCTCAAGGAGCCGAAGGCCGACCGTCCCGTAGAACTGAAGATAGGCTTCTCCTTTGTCAGCATAGAGAATGCCAGGATGAACCTGCAGGCAGAGCTTGCGGGCAAGAGCTTCGACGAAGTCCGCCGGGAGGCAGACGCCACCTGGGACAGGCTGCTTGGCCATATCCGCGTGGAGGGCGGCACGGAGGCCGAGCGCTCGATGCTTTACTCCACGCTCTATCGCGTCTTTCTCTTCCCGCACCTGCGCAGTGACGTGAACGGCGAGTACCGCAGCGACCGCGGCGAGGTGGTGAAGGCCGACTTCCGCTACTACACCAATCCCTCCTTCTGGGACACCTATCGCAACAAGCTCATCCTGCTGGGAATGATAACTCCCGACGTGGCAACGGACATCATCCGCTCCTGCATCGAGCGCGGAGAGGCTCACGGCGGCTACATGCCCACCTTCTTCCACGGCGACCATGCCTCTACCTTCGTGGCAGGCTCATGGCTGCGCGGCATCCGGGACTTCGACCTCCGGCGTGCATACGCCTTGATGCTGAAGAACGCCACCGTGCCCGGCCGGGGCGGAAGGCCTTATCTCGACGAGTACATGGAGCGCGGCTGGATTGCGGAGAAGGACACCGTGAACGTCCCGACATGGGATGAATACAAGGGGTCCGTCACGAAGACCCAGGAGTATGCCTACGACGACTACGCCACCGCCCTCGTTGCCCGGGAGCTGAAGGACAGGAAGAACGAGAAGATGCTCCTGAAGCGTTCGCAGAACTACAAGACCCTCTTCGACCCCTCTACCGGATTCTGGCGCGGCAAGGTCATACGCGACGGCGTGGCATCCTGGATAGAGGACTTCCGCCCCAACTATCCCTACTACCAGTACATGTATCGCGAGGCAGACGCATGGAACTCCCTCTTCTTCGCGCCTCACGACCCTGACGGCATGGTAGCGCTCTATCCCTCCGCGCAGGCCGTGGAGCAGAAGCTCGACTCCCTCTTCACCGTCCCCTGCGGAGGCTATGAGGCATGGAACCTGACCGGATACCTCGGCACCTATTGCCACGGCAACCAGCCCGGCCACAGCATCCCCTACACCTACTACTTCATCGGCCGGCAGCAGAAGGCACAGCACATCCTGAACATCCTCATGCACGACTACTACGGGATGGGCAGCGACCACCTGGCCTATGCCGGCATGGACGATGCGGGCGAGATGTCTGCATGGTACGCCCTTAACGCCATCGGCATCTACACCTTTTCGCCGGCCGACCCCGAGTACATCGTCACCGTGCCCCTCTTCAGCCGCGTCCGCTTCACCCTGGGCGGCGGAGGCAAGACCTTCGACATAGTCCGCGAGGGCAGCGGCGAGCGTATCAAGGCCATTACCATTGGCGGCAAGCCCCTGGAAGGCTGGTTCGTCCGCCACGACGACCTTGCGGCAGGCAAGGAACTGCGCATCACCGCAGAGTAAAAGTCACCGGCTCCTCCTCCCAGACATTGGGAAGGGGAGCCGGTCTCTTAGTCAGCGCCGCTCCGGAGGGTCAGCCTCCCGGCCGCCCGCGGCGCAGAAGGTTCATTCCAGCGGGCCGGGATTCGGGGTCTCAGACCCGCCCTCCTCGGCATCCTGCTTACCGTCCTCCGTCGGCTTTGTCACGAACTGGAAGCTCGCCTCAGCGTTCAGGCGCTCCGTCAGAGCCGTGTCCGGGTTGAACAGCACGCTTATCGTAGCGCCCTGCGAGGTCACGTCCTCGGGCTTTTCCTTCGACTGCCCGCTCACTGAGAGCTTGAACGAGCCCAGCCCGGCAATGTCCACTGCATTGCCCGCAAGCAACTGGTCGCAGATGAACTGCGAAAAGTCCGTAATCACTCCGTCCACTTCGCCCACGCTGAATGTCGAGCCGCGAGCCATGATTTTCGCCAGCTCAGGCTTCGTCACCGTCTGGATTCGCGTCCACTGTGGGAAATAAAGCGTCTCCTTTGTCTGAGGGTT
>JAFLUV010000126.1 GCA_022508635.1 Prevotellaceae bacterium | reverse complement strand
GCGGGGGCTATCCCTGGCCGTTCTTCTGCTCAATGTGCTTCAGGAAGCGCTCGGGGCAGTAGTTCAGGATGAGCTCGTCGGGGAAGGAGGTCTCTGCAAGCAGGGGCCATGTCAGGTCGTAGTCGGCAATGGAGAAGCTGATGTGCGCGTCGCTGCCCAGGACGACGGGCACTTCGTACCGCTTGCAGAGGCGGAGCAGCTCCAGCGTGTTGGCATGTGCCGAGTCCTTCCTGCGCCGCGGATTGAGGCTGCTGTTGTTTATCTCGAGCAGCGTTCCCGTCTCCTTGGCTGCCAGGACGATGGGCTCAAAGAGGAGGTCGGCTGTCCCGTCGGCCGGATGTGATATGATCTGTATCCAGGGGTGGCGGATGGCAGCTATCATGCCGGCGGTGTTCTCCTCCACGGTTCCGCCCTGCCAGCAGAGCAGGTGTATGCCGGCAATGCGCAGGTCGAGCTGGCTGTAGTAGTGCTCGTCAAGGTCTATCGTCCCCTTGGTGTCGAGTATGTTGAGCTCTACGCCTAACATGAGGCGCAGGTCTCCCCACTGCCGCGGCACGACGTGCAGGTTGCGGAAGTAGATGGGGGCGCACGTGCCGGGGATGCCGGGCGCATGCTCCGTGATGCCAAGTATGTCGAGCTTCTTCTGCTGAGCCGCTGCCACCATCTCCTGCATGGTGCTGTAGGCGTGGCCGCTCATGATGGTGTGCGTGTGCACGTCAAGGGATATCTTCTTCATCATAGGGTATTATTGAACTTCTGTCGTAGTACGCCTCGCCTCTCTGGCCAGGCTTCGTCGTCTCTATCTCAATGCCGTATGCATGCAGCATGAGCCTCCCGGCAGGCTTCCCGTAGAGCCTGTCGCCCACGATGGGGTTGTCCAGGCCCAGCCTGTGGGCGCAGTGGACGCGCAGCTGGTGAGTCCGTCCCGTCACGGGGCACAGTTCCAGCAGCGCATGTCCTCCCCTGTTGCCCAGCACACGGTAGTGCGTCAGCGCCGGCTTGCCGTGTTCGCGGTCGGCCACCTGCCTCGGCCGGTCGTCGAAGTCCGGTCTCAGGGGCAGGTCTATGTCCCCCTCCTCGCCGACGGGCATCTCCCGCTCCAGCACGGCATGGTATGTCTTGTGGACGCGCCTCTCTATGAACAGCCCCTGCAGCAGGCGGTACCTCTCCTCGGTCAGGGCAATGAGCATGAGCCCGCTGGTGTCCATGTCCAGGCGGTGCACGACGAGCGGTCCCGTAGCCTGCGGGAATCGCAGCCTCATGGCTTCCTGCACGCTGGGCGAGTCGTCCTTCCCCGGTACCGAAAGCAGTCCGGCAGGCTTGCTCACGACGGCCGTCTCCTCGTCGGAGTATATGACGTGCAGGCGCGAAAGCAGCTCCGCACGTCCGGCAAGCAAGGGGTTCGGCTCCACGCTCAGCCCCTCAAGCATGTGACGGAGTATGGGGCGGCACTTCCTGTTGCAGGCAGGATAGAAGCGTCCGTCGTGGCGCACCTCGTCGGCAGGCGATGCGCCAACCCAGAACTCAGCCATGCAGAGCGGCCTCAGGCCTTCGGCATAGGCAGCCTGCAATAGTCTCGGGGCACAGCACTCTCCCGCCCCTGCCGGAGGAACGGCTGGCGCAAAGAGCTCCGGCAGTGACCTCTCCTCGCCTCTGGCATTGAGGAACCTGAACTGGCCGAAGAGCCATCTCTGCAAGGCAAGGCTGCGTTCGTGCCGTTCCCTCTGCATCAGCCTCACCTTTCCCTGCTCCTCCCGGAGCGGTGCCTCGCAGGCAAGCAGGCGTTGCTCCCAGGCATGCTTCAGCCGTCGGTATTCAGCCTTCTCGTGCTGGCTCTGCCGGACGAGCAGCGGCTCCTGTACTGCCAGTGCTTCCTGCGAAAGCCTCTGCCGCAGCGCATCCCGCTCAGCCTTGCTCTCCTGCATCAGCCTCCTGCGGTCGGCAAGCTCTTCCTCCATCTGCCGGCGCAGCAGGGCGACGTCTTGCTCATGCTCCGCCATGTGCGGGAGGAGTGCGGCAATCTTATGGTTGATGAGGCTGATGGCGGCTTCCTCTTCCTGGAAGTAGCATCCGGGAGCCATGAGGTCAAATACCGGAGGAACGAAGAACTCGTGCCGCGTCTTGCCGTCAAGAGTTCCTGAGAATGCCGCAAGGAATCCGCGTTCCCTGCCCCTGGCCACGACCAGTACGCCGAACATCTTGCCCCGTCGCAGCTCGTCGCTCCATTCAGTACGTTGTCTGAGATAGTGCTGTACTTCCCTCGTTGCGGCAATGCACAGCGCATGAGGCTCGTAGCAGAAAGGATAGGTGAAGAGCTCTGGCGCTGGGATTTCCCTGACTCCTGCAGGAAGGGGATGCAGAGCTATAGCCATAGTACGCCCTCCGGTCCCAAGTTAAAGAGTAAGTCGACGATGCTGAGGTCGGGAAGAAAGCCGTGCCGGTTGGCAAACACCTGATAGTAAGGCCGTACACCGGAGGGTGGCAAGCCGGCAAACGCATCGCCCTCGTAGGAAGTCGTGCGTCCGACAGGCTTTGGTATGTCGAGCAGGGAAGCGGTCAGCATCATCAGCTCCTCGTTGAAGTCTGCCAGGAACTCCCATCTCTTCTCATAGAAAGGTGCAAAGTCATCGGCATAGAATTCAAAGAAAGGAGACTGCCGGTAGCTGCTCTCCAAAGCTGCCCAGTGCTGATGCCTCCAATTGCCGTGGTCACTGATACGCACGTCGCGCATCAATGTCTTGCCGTCTGTCTTGCATATCGGGATAGTAAGAGGAAGCGCTCCTGACGGACTGTCTATAAGGCAGCGGTTGCGAAGTGTCTGTTTCGTGAAGTGGTCATGAACCTCAAGCCGCACCTCGCTGTTCCTGAAGCAGGCACTATAATGCGAGACCGGTGCAAGGTAACAGCAGGGCAGAACCATTGGGAACGGACATTGAGTACCCTCGTCACTTGATGTTGTCGACCAGCGAGAAGAGACGATTCCAGCGGATGTGGTGCCCGCTCAGCCAAGAACGGTCGACATCAGTGCTCAGCCATATAAAAATAGGCTTGCCCACGATGTGGTCTTCGGGCACGAATCCCCAGTAGCGTGAATCGGCAGAGCAATGACGGTTGTCACCCTGCATCCAGTAGTAGTCCATCTTGAATGTGTACTCCGTGGCAGGTTGGCCATTGATGATGATGTTGCCCTCGGCTGTCACCTCTAAGTCGTTGCCCTCATAGATGCGAATGGGACGTTCGTAGATGGCGATGTTCTCTATGCTAAGCCTGATGCTCTCACCCTTCTTGGGAATCCAGACAGGGCCGTAGTTGTCGCATGTCCAGCCAGTGTAGGCGTTCTGCGGATAGAGTCTCTCCGTGTCGTCGTCGGAACAGATCGTCACGCTTGCCACGTATTCCGTATGCTTCTCCAACGCTTCCTTTGCTTCTTGCGTCAGTGGAATGATGCCCGATTGGTACATGTCTTGTACATCCTTCATGCTCAGGCCAAGCTCATAGATAAGTTTTTCAGGCAGGTAGTTAGTGAGTAGGTCTACATGATAGTTGAACTGCACGTTCTTGGGAGCCGGGTTCTCCTTGCCGTCCAGGTAGATAACGCGGTCGCGAATCTCAAGTGTTTGTCCGGGCAGGCCGACGCAACGTTTCACGTAGTTTTCGCGTCTGTCAACAGGCCGCCAGCCCACCTTGCCAAAGTCCTGCGGTGCCAGGTCGAATCCCAGCCTGTCCCTCATTACAGAGCTGTATTGCCTTTGTTCTGCAGGTGTCATGCTGACAAATTGCCGTCCCAGTTCATAAGCCCTGCTGTAGTATTGGTATTGCTCTGCAGGCGTCATGTCCTGCGGTTTTTGTGTGCCGTTCAGCGCTTGGTAGAACAGTTGGCCAAAGCTGCTACAAAGCAAGTAGTACTCCGTTTGGAATGGAGGATTGCTGACGATAGTGTCGCCCGCCGGATAGTTGAAGACTACGATGTCGTTTAGTCGTACAGGCTTTGGCGTGACGCGCTTGTACTCCCATTGTGGCCATTCAATGTAGCTCTTGCCGCCGAAGGGAAGCGTGTGTTGGCAGAGGGGCATGTGCAGGGGTGTCTGCGGCACACGGGGACCATAGCTCATTTTACTGACCAGCAGATAGTCTCCCACCAGCAAGCTCTTCTCAAGCGAACTGGACGGGATAGTGTAGTTCTGAAAAAAGAAGATATTGACGAAGTAGACCGCAACGAGGGCAAAAACGATGGCATCGACCCAACTCATGACGGTGCGCACAATGGGATTCTCAGCATCTTTCCACCATGTCCATGGAATAAGGCGTGTGATGTAAGCATCGAAGATGAAAGGGATTACGACGACACCCCACCAGGCATCCACCCAGTAAAGGAAGGCGATGTAGAGGACAATGGCGATGATGGCCTTTGCCCAGTCTGTTTTTGTTGCTTGATATCTTTTCTTTTTGGTCATGGTCTCAAAATGGGTTTATTGAACTTTCCTGGAATAGTATTAAGAGGGGAAACGTAGTGTATTTAGGTAAGTATTAGAATTTGAAGAGATCTTCCATCGTGAGCAGACCGGTATGTGTAGCAGTGTACTCGGCCGCCAGGACGGCTCCCATAGCGAAGCCATGTCTGTTGTGGGCATTATGGGTGATGGTTATCATGTCCTCGGGGGAATCATACGTTATGGTGTGGATGCCGGGAACCTCTTTCTGGCGAATGTCATCGATGCGCAGAACCTCTGGTTTTGTTTCGTGCAGTCCCCAGCGTTCCTTACGATCCAAGTTTTCTATGATCTGTTCCGCCAAAGTGATGGCAGTGCCAGAGGGAGCATCCAGCTTGTGGATGTGGTGGGTTTCCACCATATTCACGTCATACTGGTCGAACCTGTTCATAATTTTTGCCAGATACGTGTTTACGGCACTGAAGATGGCAACTCCTACGCTGAAATTGGAACTCCAGAAAAGCGTCTTGCCCTCTTCGGTGCACATGCGTTTTACGTCCTCACCGTGCTGTGGTATCCAGCCCGTGCTGCCACTCACTACTTTCACGTTATGCTTGAAAGCCTTCAAGAAATTATCATAAGCTACATGCGGGGCAGTGAACTCAATGGCGACATCGGCAGAAGCAAAAGCAGGGCTGTCAAAGTCCTGCTGGTTGTCAATGTCGATGATGCTAACAATTTCGTGACCACGCGAAAGGGCAATCTCTTCTATCATGTGCCCCATTTTGCCATATCCTATGAGTGCTATTTTCATGTTATACTTGATATTTCTCGTGCAAAAGTACTGCTTTTCGCTTAATTTTGCGTATTTTTGCTTCACAAAATAAGTTAATTGACGCAAAATAAGCATGGAACAGCTGCTGCACTATGTTTGGAAACACAGACTGCTGCCTGTAGGAAGACTTACTACGTCGGATGGAGAGGAACTGGAGGTTATTGATCCCGGCCTGCATAATCGTGACCAAGGACCTGACTTCTTCAATGCTAAGGTGCGGCTGAACGGAACGCTTTGGGCGGGTAATGTGGAGGTGCACCTGCGCTCGTCCGATTGGTATAGGCATGGGCATGACAGCGACCCAGTATACAATAGCGTCATCCTGCATGTTGTCGGAGAGGTAGATGATGAAGTTAGGAACGCCAATGGCAAGATTTTGCCACAAATCCGGATGGACATTCCTGAACGTATCCGGCAGAATTGTGAAGAGTTATGTCGCACGGAAGATTATCCGCGTTGCCATCGCATCATCCCTTCTGTACCTATGATGAAGGTGCATCAGTGGATGGATGCCTTGCTTGTGGAACGTCTGAAAGAACGGTCGGAGCTGGTGGCGGCAAGGGCGGCAAAAACAGGCGGTGACTGGGAGCGTGCCGCGTTTGTTACCCTTAGCCGTAGCTTTGGCTTCGGGCTCAATGGCGATGCTTTTGAGCGATGGGCTATGCGCATTCCTCTTCAGGCCGCCGGCAAGCATCGTGACGACTTGTTTCAGGTAGAGGCTCTCTTCCTCGGGATGGCGGGTCTCATTGACGAAGTGCAAGGGGTGGGACGGAGCGAACAGGAACTTATGCGGCTCCATCAGGAGTTTGCATACCTCCGCCATAAATTCAGTCTCGGCGAGCCGTTACGACGTGATGATTGGCGCTTCCTGCGCACCCGTCCTCGCAATTTCCCCTCTGTGCGTATCCTGCAAATAGCAGAGCTCTACCATAAGGGTAAGGTACAGATGAGTCGCCTTTTAGAGGCAAAAAGTATTGATGAACTGCAGCAATGTCTGACCGTCAAGGGAACTACGGCTTCCAGCCGTCGTTTGCTTATCATCAATACTGTGGTTCCTTTGTTCTTTGCCTATGGTCGTCACATCGGTAACGAGGATATTTGTCAGCATGCTATTCGCCTCCTTGAGGAATTGCCTGCGGAGGATAATTATATCCTGCGTCAGTGGCAGGCATGCGGGCTTCAAGTCAGTACTGCTGCTGACAGCCAGGCACTTATTCAACTCAAACGCCAGTATTGCGACCGTATTGATTGTCTTCGCTGCCGCTTCGGATACGAATACTTAAAGAAATGAAAAAACAAATGAAGTACACCTACGAACTGAAAATGAAGGTGCGTGACTATGAGTGCGACCTTGAGGGAATTGTTAATAATGCCAACTACCAGCATTATATGGAACACACGCGACATGAGTTCCTTTTGGAGGCAGGACTTAGCTTTGCCGATATGAATGCCCGAGGAATAGTGCCTGTTGTGGCACGCATCACCATTGCCTATAAAATGCCATTGCGTAGTTGTGACGAATTCCTTTCCTGTCTCAACATTCATCAGGAGGGTGTTCGCTATGTTTTCCGGCAAGACATTTATCGCTTGCCTGACATGAAGCTGGCAGCGCGAGGTACGGTGGACACCGTTTG
>JAFLUV010000125.1 GCA_022508635.1 Prevotellaceae bacterium | reverse complement strand
CCGGCACGGCCTATCCCATTCGGGATATCTTTTGCAACGCCGGTTCGTCAAGAATCGTTATCCTGCGGCCTTCAATAGCAATAAGCCTCTCGCGGACGAAGACACTCAGCGTGCGGATAGCATTGCTGGTGGTCATGTTGCTCAGGTTAGCCATATCCTCCCTGCTCAGGCAAATACTCAAGGTGGCTCCGTCCTTCTCCGTACCATAGCTCTCCTTGAGGAAGAGGATGCTCTCCGCCAGACGCCCGCGAATATGCTTCTGCGTCAGGTTGACGGTCCGTGCATCGCTACGCCCCAAAGCAATTGCCAGACGGCGAACAAAAAAGCACGCCAATTGTGAATTGCGCCGGATGAGCTGATAAATGAGGCTCATGGGGATGGCAGCGATGACTGACGGCTCAAACGCCGCCGCCGCCGTGACATAGTTCTCGTCGGAGAAGGCTGCCCGATACCCAAAGCACTCCACGGCATTTATCACACGCACTATCTGCGTCCTGCCGCCTACGCCATCCTTGAATATCTTCACCTTGCCGCTGACGAGACAAAACATGTGTGTCGGGCTGTCCCCTTCCCTATATATTACTTCGTTCTTCCGGTAAGCTCGCACCACCATTTCTTCGAGCACCCGGTCACGTTCCTGCGGCATCAACGCACGGTCTAACTCGGGCAATATCCCAAGCACTTTTTCATTGCTTACCATTGTTTTTTCTTTATTCCATCGTTTTGGGGAACAAAATTACATAATTTCGAGACCTATGGCAAACTTTTTTGTGTTAAATAACATGTTTTGGCAAATTATTTTCCATTTCCCGAGAAAAAAGGCAAGTAAATGCTTCTGCCGTTGAGGGAAAAAGCGTAATTTTACGAGCAGGAAAGCCTTCCGGCACTACAGGAATGAATTTATTGATACATTTTGAAGTTTAATACTATATGAGCTATTTACGTTTTGACAAGACGTTGATGACGAACTTGGCAGATTCCCTGCCGAAAGAAGTGCTTCGCTCGAACCGTTCGGGTGCCTACAGCTGCACAACGCTGGTAGACTGCAACACGCGCAAATACCACGGGCTACTCGTAGTGCCCGTGCCTGAGCTTGACGACGAGAACCACGTCCTGCTCTCATCCCTTGATGCAACCGTCATTCAGCACGGAGCCGAGTTCAATCTGGGGCTCCACAAGTATAGCGGAGAGAACTTCAGCCCGCGCGGGCATAAGTACATCCGCGAGTTCGACTCCCTGCAAGTTCCCACCACGACCTACCGCGTCGGCGGTGTCATCCTAAGGAGAGAGATGATGTTCCAGCACTTTGAGAACCGTATCATCATCCGCTACACGCTGGTCGACGCCCATAGCGAGACAACACTGCGCCTGCAACCCTTCCTTGCCTTCCGAAGCGTTCGCGAATTCACGCATGAAAATGCCGGGGTAAACCGTAACTACAATCCCGTGCAAAATGGCATCTCAACCTGCATGTATCCCAACTACCCCACTCTCTTCATGCAAATTAACAAAGAGAATGAATTTGTGTTCCGTCCCGACTGGTATCGTGGCCTGGAGTACCCCAAAGAGCAGGAACGCGGCTACGCAAGCACCGAGGACCTCTATGTCCCCGGCTACTTCGAATTCAACATCAAGAAGGGCGAAAGTGTTGTTTTTGCCGCAGGGTTAGAGGAGGTAGACACGGACACGCTGGCAGAACTTGCCGACTTCGAGGTAAGCGTTCGTACACCACGCGATAATTTTTACAACACACTGGTCAACAGCGCTCACCAGTTCATCGTACACCGCCAGAACGAAGACTATGTACTGGCAGGCTATCCGTGGTTTAAATGTCGCGCCCGCGACATGTTTATTTCATTGCCGGGTCTGACGCTCACAAACAATGAGGTGGACAAGTTCGAGGCCGTCATGCACACCGCAGAGAAAGCTATCCGTGAGTTCATCGAAGGAAAGCCGCTCAGCGTCAGCATCACCGAAATAGAGCATCCCGACGTCCTGCTTTGGGCAGCCTGGTGCATACAGCAGTACGCCAATTTTGTTTCTTTGGAGAAGTGCATTGAGAAGTACGGCCACCTGCTCTGGGACTTCATGGAATGGCTGCGTGCAGGAAAGCATCCTAACTTCCGCGTTGAGGAAAACGGACTTGTCAGCTGCGAAGGACGAGACAAGGCCGTCACTTGGATGAACAGCACCGCAGGCGGCCGCCCAATCGTTCCACGCACAGGCTATATCGTGGAGATCAATGCCCTTTGGTACAATGCACTCATGTTCTCCGCAGAGATATGCCGCTTCATGAAAGACAAGAAGCTAATCCACGAGCTTGAAACAGCCGCTACGCTCTGCGCCAACAACTTCGCACCAATGTTCTACAACGAGTATGGCTATCTCTGCGACTACTGCGTGGACGGCTACCGCAACTACGACGTGCGCCCCAACATGGTCTTCGCCGTAGCCCTTGACTACTCGCCACTTGACAACAAGCAGCGCAAGAGCGTACTCGACTACTGCACCAAGGAACTCATCACACCGAAAGGAATGCGTTCGCTCTCCCCGAAGAGCCACGGTTACAATCCCATGTATGTCGGTCCACAGATACAGCGTGACTATGCCTACCATCAGGGCACGGCATGGCCTTGGCTTGCCGCCTTCTACATGGAGGCCTGCCTGAAGGTATTCAAGGCGAGCCGCCTGAGCTATGTGGATCGTCTGCTGGTAGGCTATGAGGAAGAGCTCTTCTATCACTGCATTGGCACGATACCCGAGCTCTTCGACGGCAACCCACCCTTCCACGGACGCGGAGCCATCAGCTTCGCCATGAATGTCTCAGGCATCATGCGCATTGTGAAACTGCTGGATAAGTATAATGACTACGATTTGATATGAAAGTACTAATGTTCGGTTGGGAGTTCCCTCCCAAGATATATGGCGGTCTTGCCGTAGCTTCCTACGGTATTACCAAGGGGCTAAGCCTGCAAAGCGACATAGAGACCACCTTCTGTATGCCCAAACCCACAGGACAGGAAGAGAACTTCCTCAAGATTGTAAACATGAGCCAGGTGCCTGTCGTCTGGCGTGACGTCTGGTACGACAACATCAAGAACCGCATGATAGGTCACACGGCAGAAGACTATTTCCGTTTCCGTGACTATCTCTATGCCGACTTTAATTACCTGCAGGGACTCGACGACATGGGTTGCATCGGTTTTGCCGGAGGCTACCCAAGTAACCTGCACGAGGAAATCAACAACTTCTCCATCATCGCCGGCGTGCTGGCACGAAGCGAACAGTTCGACCTTATACACGCACATGACTGGCTCACTTATCCGGCTGGCGTACATGCAAAGATGGTCAGCGGCAAGCCTCTCTGCATCCATGTCCACGCCACAGACTTTGACCGTTCGCGTGGCAAGGTGAACCCTACCGTCTATAGCATCGAGAAAAACGGCATGGATCATGCCGACTGCATTATGTGCGTAAGCGAACTGACCCGTCAGACGGTCATCAACCAGTATCACCAAGACCCGCGTAAGTGCGTGGCAATGCACAATGCCGTCTATCCCCTCAGCGAAGAGATTCGCAACATTGTGCCCAATAAGAAGAAGGGCGAGAAGGTTGTGACCTATCTGGGACGCATCACTATGCAGAAAGGGCCTGAATACTTCTTAGAGGCAGCCAAACGTGTGCTGGAGCGCAGCCATAACATTCGTTTCTGTTTTGCCGGAAGTGGCGACATGATGAACGCCATGATAGAGCTGGCTGCCAGCTATGGCATTGCCGACAGATGCCATTTCCCTGGCTTCCAGCGCGGAAAACAAGTCTACGAATGCTATAAGAACAGTGACGTCTTTGTTATGCCCTCCGTCAGCGAGCCATTCGGCATCGCACCCCTTGAGGCTATGCAGTGCGGATGTCCGTCCATCATTTCGAAACAAAGCGGATGCGGTGAAATACTGTCCAACGTCATCAAGGTCGACTATTGGGACATCGATGCCATGGCAGACGCCATCTATAGTATCTGCCAATATGATGCCTTGCACAACTATCTGGCAGAGGAAGGCATGAAGGAAGTGGACAGCATCACATGGGAAAAGGTAGGCTTGCGCATCCGCGAATGCTACAACCAGCTTACCGGACGCGGGTGGTTCGACAACCAGGAATACCTGAACGCCGTGAAGGACATATAGTAAGCATACGCTTCTGCCTCCAAAGCCAGAGGGGAAGGAACTACAGACACTCACATTATATATAATACATAGGAACTGAAAAAGAAAACGTATAAAAGGAAAGGATATGAAAACTATTTGCTTATATTTCGAGATACACCAGCCTATACACCTCAAGCGCTATCGTTTCTTTGACATTGGCACAGACCACTATTACTATGACGACTACGAGAACGAGCGTGTCATCACCGAACTGGCAGAAACCAGCTACAAGCCTGCATTGCAGACGATGCTTGATATGATAGCTGAGAACGGGAAAGCGTTCAAGGTGGCATTCAGCATCAGCGGTGTCTCGCTGGAACTCAT
The DNA here is from genome assembly GCA_022508635.1 of Prevotellaceae bacterium. Lineage (GTDB taxonomy): Bacteria > Bacteroidota > Bacteroidia > Bacteroidales > Bacteroidaceae > Physcousia. Next base: position 2,400 of record JAFLUV010000125.1, on the reverse strand, counting down.
AGAGCAGTACGCTCCCGAGGTGCTCGACCTGTTGCAGCAACTGGCTACCACCGGCTGCGTGGAGTTCCTCGCCGAGCCTTACAGCCATGGCCTTTCTTCACTGGCAGGTACGGAGAACTTCGTGGCAGAGACCAAGCGACAGGCGAAGAAGATAAAGCAACTCTTCGGACAGATGCCGAAGGTCTTCCGCAACAGTTCCCTCATCTACAGCGATGAAATCGGCGCCACCGTTGCTGAGATGGGCTTCAAGGGTGCCATGGTGGAAGGCGCAAAGCATATCCTCGGCTGGAAGAGTCCGCACTATATCTACTCCTGTGCCCAGGACTCACGTCTCCTGCTCTTGCTCCGCGACTATAAGCTCAGCGATGATATCAGCCTTCGCTTCAACGATGCATCATGGTCGGAGTATCCACTCATGGCGGAAAAGTACTTAGGATGGATTGCAGGACTGCCCGAGGGCGAGAACGTCGTGGGCATCATGATGGAGCTTGCTGCGCTGGGCAAGTACCAGCCCCTTAGCAGCCATATCCTCGACTTCCTGCGTGCCCTGCCCAAGCTGGGCGTGCAGATGGGCGTACAGTTTGCCACGCCTTCCGAGGTGCTTGCCAAGAACAGGCCCGTCAGTCCGTTGGAGGTCATCTACCCTGTCAGTTGGAACGACGAGGAGCGCGACACCAGCAGCATACTGGGCAACGGCATGCAGCGGGAAGCCTTCAACAAGCTTTACGACGAGAACATCGTGGGACGAATCCTTGCCTCGCGCGACCGTCGCATACAGCAGGACTGGGATCGCCTGCAAGCCACCGACAACTTCCGTTTCATGACCACCAAGAACAATGGCATCGGCGGCAATAGTCGTGGCATCTATGACAGTGAGTACGATGCCTTCACCAACTATATGAACATCCTGGGCGACTTCCTCAAGCGCGTCAAGGACATGTTCTCCGATTCCGTCGAGAACGATGAGCTCAACAGCCTCTACACGCAGATTGCCAACATGGGCGAGGAGCTTAGCGTCAAGGACAATGAGATAAGCCGCCTTCGTGCACGCCTCAAGAAACTCGGCTCCCCGGACGAGGAAACGCAGAAAGAGGAAGCACCGGCACCGGCTCCTGATGCTCCTGCCAAGAAAGCTGAACCCAAGGCAAAGCCTGCCGTCAAGAAACCGGCTGCCAAGAAGGCTGCAACGAAGAAATAGTGAAGGTCAACCCTCCCATTCTCAGTATCAGCGGTTCCGACAGCACCGGCCTGTCTGGTATCCAGGCCGATATTCAGACCATTGCTGCATTGGGCGGATACGCCCTCACGGCAATCACCAACATAAGCCTCCCCTGTCAAGCTGCTCCCCATAGGGAGCAAGGCGGACAGGGGAGGCTTTGTATGGCGAGAGGCGGAGGACTGTCCCCGGAACTTGTTCTCTCTCAGGTCTCTTCCATTATTTCTACCGTCCATCCCAAAGCCATCAAGGTCGGACTCGTGACCGACTGCGAGACGGTTCGACTGCTATGCGGCGAGGTCATTGCCTGCCAAAGGCTCGTCATTGCACCCGGCATCTATGATGCAGACGGAAGGCAGATGGTGGGCGACGATGTCATTGAAGCCGTCACTCGCTACCTCGTCCCCGAAGCCCTGCTGCTGATGCTTCGCTGTAAGGATGCTGAAAGGATGCTCGGCATCAGCATCCAGACCGACGACGACATGGTGGAGGCTGCAAGACGGCTACAGGAGATGGGGGCACAATGGGTTCTCCTTCGCGGCGGCAGCCACACCCAGGGGCGTCTCACTGCCTTGCTCTACGGCCCTCCGCCTCTGCACAAGGAGGAGGCAGGGAGTGCGGTCAACCATCAGTTCTTCACCTCGCACAACACTGACGGATGGAGGCGGCACGGCGTGGCAGGAGCACTCTCCGCCGCCATCACCACGCGCCTCGGCATGGGCGACGACGTGCCGACTGCCGTCCGAAACGCTCACGACTTCATCCACTCGCAGGTCGTATATGCCAAGGATTCCCCGCAGGGAAACCTTCGCGCCATCGACCTCTACAACAGCTTTGTCTCGCTCGTTGCGGCCAACTATGCCACGGCTCACGACGTAGCCTTCTATGCCGACCGCCTCTGCATCACGCCTCGCTACCTCTCGCAGGTGACGGACAGAGTCGTAGGCAAGCCGCCCAGGCAAATCATTGCCGACTACCTGCTGAACGAGGCAAAGCGCTACCTCAAGACAACCCGCCTGACCATTCAGGAGATAGCCGACCGCACAGGCTTCTCCTCGCAATCCCTCTTTTGCAAGTTCTTCAAGGCACAGCAGGGTACATCACCCAGCGAGTTCCGCAGCCATTAGCAGCCCCTGACACGCAGCATGAATGCCACCATTTGACTATCCAATCAGAGATTAGCT
>JAFLUV010000124.1 GCA_022508635.1 Prevotellaceae bacterium | reverse complement strand
ACCCGCGACCCCTAGCGTGACAGGCTAGTATTCTAACCAGCTGAACTACCGCACCTCTTGGTTTTGCGAGTGCAAAGGTAGAACTTTTTCATAAAATATGCAAGTTTTTCTACGTTTTTTCTAAACAAGGAAGCCAAATCGTTAGTTCTACAGCCATTCAATTTCTTCAAACGTGCGTTTCTTGACTGCTGCGCTTCTCGCGACTGTAGGAACGATATTCGTCCATGGGTATCTCGATGTCCGGTTCTGCAAGCGGTATACCTTGCGAAAGGCGAAAGCAGAGATACTTGATGTCAATGCCACGAGCCCGCCACATGCTTTCGTAATAGGTCTGTATAGAGGAGGCGACTTTCCAAAGTTCTTCATGAGGAGAGACATGCTTCTTTTCCTCTACGGAAGATACAGCAGAGTGCCCGTATAAATCGCGTGTCTTGATTTCCGGTTCTATGCCGTTGACGCGTAACATTTCCTCGGTATAAGTGAAGAGGAAATTAGAGTCCGTCTTGAGATGAATGCGGCCTCCGTCAATGAGGAACTGCCTGTACCGCTCCAGGAAATAAGTACTGGTGAGGCGCTTGGTGACTTTCTTCATCTGAGGGTCGGAAAAGGTAAGCCATATCTCGCTCACCTCCCCTGGTGCAAAAAAACGCTGGATGAACTCGATGTTTGTACGCAGGAATCCGACATTCTTCATGTCCTTCTGCAATGCCTCCTTGGCTCCCGTCCACATGCGGGCACCTTTGATGTCAACACCGATGAAATTCTTGTCGGGCATCTGACGCCCCAGTCCAACGGTATACTCTCCACGGCCACATCCCAGTTCAAGGACGATGGGATGTGTGTTGCGAAAGAAATCCTCGTGCCAGTGACCGCACAACGGGAACTCGTCCTGCATGACGGCTGCCATGGGACACTCCACGACAAGAGGATTCTCCGCCATTTCTGCAAACTTTGCCAGTTTTCCTTTGCCCATCGTTCGGTTATAGGGTTACGGGGCTTTTGCCTACTTATTGAACGTGAAGCTTGTGGTACCGATGTTATGCCCATCCGCAAAGATGTCGACACGGTAATTGCCGGCACTCAGTGCTTCTGCTACATCCCAGTAGACCTGCACGCTCTGTTGCTCTCCCGTATATTCTATGTCCTTGCGGATGCTGTATTCCAACTGTCGGTTCTCATAGGCGAAGGTGCCGCCCTTGGTAAGGACATCGCCCGTAGGCGTAGAGATTCGGACATAGATCGTGCGAATACCTGTAGCGGTGGTCACATTGCGGGAAATATTGAAGCTGATGGCAAACTTCTTGACGTCCTTTATCTGCTTGGCTGCCTTGCCCTTCTTGTTACGTGCCTCAACAATGATGCCGGTAGCGTCGAGCTGACTGGCAATAGCCACTTTGCCTGAAAGTGTCTCGTTCTCGCTCGAGAGGCTGGAGATGTGTTGCTGTGCTTGCTGGTTCTGAGTCTTGAGGTTGGTATTTTCCTGTGTCAGTTCCTCGTTCATACGGTTGAGCGAGTCGATCTGCATTACATAGCTGCGCAACACTTGCCTCAGCGTGGCAAGCTCTTTCTTGAGGCGCATGATTTCTGCCGCATCACTGCTCTTCACGCGCCGCAGCTCCTCAAGCAGCTCCTCGGTGCGCTTCTGCTCCTGTTCCAGCTGAGCCACGAGCGAGTCGTTGTTTATCTGCGTCATCATCTCGTTGTACTGCATGGCGAACTGCTCGTACTCGTTTTCCATCTCGCGTTTGTCCATCTCGGCCAGTTCCAGCATCTGCTTGCTTTCGAGCATCTGCTCACGCATAAAATAGAGGAGGAAGCCTATAGCAAGCGTTATTACGGCAGCAGCTATGCCGAGCGTTATTTTCATTTTCTTATCCATCTGTATTTCCGTTTTAGGGTTGTGTTTTCCTTGTTTCGGGGGACAAAGTTACAAATAAGCGCGCAAAATGCAAGGGGAAATGCCCATTCTTTTGCCCTTCCATGCGAAATAACGCTTGCGAAGAGTGCAATAACAGATGCGAAATCACAAAACCGGTTCCGTTTTTGCATCATTCTGCATGCACTATTCCTATACATTAATATTATAGGGAATCTCCGACGGACTCTTGATAGTCTTCCCCTATTATCTAAAGAAGTTAGTGACAAGAATACGCATCATCAGAGAAATCTGTGCGCATAGTTTGCCCGAACGATGCGCATAACTGGAGCTAACGATGCGGATGATTTGCGCGGGTTATCCGCATCACTCAGTCAGGTCATGCGGATGATTCAATCCAATCATCCGCATGATTGAAGCAAATGATGCGCATGAATTGAGCAAATCATCCGCATGAATCGGGCAAATCATCCGCATGAATCGAGCAAATCATCCGCATCATTTTTTCGAGGCATGCGGATGACCCTTTTCAGGGATAAAAAAGACCGGATTTCGCAATCGGAAAAACCCGGGATTATTGCTTGAAAAAAACAAATCCATGCCTCGGGAGATTGGGACTTTTGCCTCGAGGAAGTCGGGAGCTTAGAGAAAAACTGCCTGAGATTCTCCTTAGAGGATTACAACAGACTATAGTCACCGGCTTATGACACGATAGTTCATTCTATCTGACTATAAAGCAACATGAATTCTCTGTTTTGGAAAACTTTTTGTACAACATAAAAACATTTTACGCTGACAAACAACAATTTACGAAATAAAACAGAAAACTTTCCAGCGAACCGCCGATAAAAATTACCGAAAATAGCAAACTTTTCTGCCGATTTACTTGTACAGAAATATCCTTTTCGCTAACTTTGCAACGTTTTTCGACTACAACAAAACTTAAACCTTACATAGAGAAATGATACAGACCGTAAAAAAGAGAGACGGACGCATCGTCGGCTTCAACGAACAGAAAATTTGTGCCGCCATCCGCAAGGCAATGCTGACCACCGAGGAGGGCGAGGACAACGTCCTGATTCAGCAGATAGCCGACCGCCTTTCCATGAAGGGCAAGAGCCAGATGACCGTGGAGGAAATCCAGGACATGGTGGAAAACGAGCTCATGAAGAGCGCACGCAAGGACGTGGCAAAGGCTTACATCAGGTACCGCAACCAGCGCAGCGTGGCACGCAAAGCCAAGACGCGCGACATCTTCCTCGAAATCATCAACATCAAGAACAACGACGTCACGCGCGAGAATGCCAACATGAATGCCGACACGCCGGCAGGCATGATGATGAAGTTTGCCAGCGAGACGACGAAGCCTTTCGTGGACGACTTCCTGCTGAGCGAAGGTGCCAAGGAAGCCGTGCGCAACAACTACCTCCACATCCACGACAAGGACTACTACCCCACCAAGTCGCTCACCTGCGTACAGCACCCTCTGGATCGCATCCTGAAGTACGGCTTCCAGGCCGGTCACGGCGAAAGCCGGCCTGCCAAGCGCATTGAGACGGCCAGCATACTGGGCTGCATCAGCATGGAAACAGTGCAGAACGAGATGCACGGCGGTCAGGCCATCCCTGCCTTCGACTTCTATCTGGCACCCTACGTGCGCTCCTCCTACATAGAAGAGGTAAAGGTACTTGAGGATCTTAATGCGGAAGACTACAGCGAACTGTACAACGCCCCCATCGACGACTACCTGAACATCCCCCTCAACGGCCTGCAAGGCCGCGAGCGCATCAAGCAGCATGCCATCAACAAGACCGTCGGACGCGTACATCAGGCAATGGAAGCCTTCATCCACAACATGAACACCATCCACAGCCGCGGCGGTAACCAAGTCGTATTCTCCAGCATCAACTACGGCACGGACACAAGCGCCGAGGGGCGTTGCATCATCCGCGAGATACTGCGTAGCACCTACGAGGGCGTAGGCAACGGCGAGACAGCCATCTTCCCCATCCAGATATGGAAGAAGAAACGCGGCGTCAGCTACCTGCCCGAAGACCGCAACTACGACCTCTACAAATATGCATGCCAGGTGACGGCACGCCGCTTCTTCCCCAACTTCCTCAACCTCGACACCCCCTATAACTTCAACGACAAGTGGAAGGCAGACGATCCCGAGCGCTACAAATGGGAAGTGGCCACGATGGGATGCCGCACACGTGTCTTCGAGAACCGCTTCGGCCCCAAGACCAGCATCGGACGCGGCAACCTGAGCTTCTCCACGATGAACATCGTCCGTCTGGCCATCGAGTGTATGGGCATCGCAGACATGCAGGAACGTATCGACGCATTCTATGCCAAGCTCGACAACCTGCTCGAAGTCACGGCACAACAACTACACGAACGCATGGAATTCCAGAAGACCGCCTTCGCCAAGCAGTTCCCCCTTCTGATGAAAGGCCTCTGGTTAGGCAGCGAGAACCTGGGATCCAACGATACCATAGCCCCCGTCATCAATCAAGGCACACTGGGCATCGGCTTCATCGGACTGGCAGAGTGTCTCGTGGCACTCACCGGCAAGCATCACGGCGAAAGCGAGGAAGCACAGGAGCTCGGCCTGAAGATTGTCACCTACATGCGCGACCGTGCCAATGAGTTCAGCGAACGCTATCAGCACAACTACAGCGTACTGGCAACACCCGCAGAGGGTCTGGCCGGACGCTTCACCAAGCGCGACCGCGAGAAGTTCGGCATCCTACCCGGCATCACAGACCGCGACTATTACACCAACTCCAACCATGTTCCCGTCTACTACCACTGCTCGGCACTGCACAAGGCGCAAACAGAAGCTCCCTACCACGACCTCACCCGTGGTGGCCATATCTTCTATGTAGAGATTGACGGCGATGCCACACACAACCCCGAAGCGGTAATGCGCATCGTGGACATGATGGACAAGTACAACATCGGATACGGCAGCGTGAACCACACACGCAACCGTTGCATGGATTGCGGCTACGAGAACGCCGAAAAGAATATGGATGTCTGTCCCAAGTGCGGCAGTACGAACATCGACCGCTTACAACGCATCACAGGCTACCTCGTAGGCACAACCGACCGCTGGAACAAGGCAAAACTCTCCGAGCTCAACGACCGCATAGTGCATGATTAATGTACTCAAGGTTCTGCACGACACCACAGTAGACGGCCCGGGCTTTCGCACGAGCATCTACTGTGCAGGTTGTCGACACCAGTGTCCCGGCTGCCACAATCAGCAGACATGGGCTTTTGGAACCGGCATAGACCGCAGCACCGACGACCTCATGCAGGAAATCCTATCCGACCCTTTTGCAGACGTCACGTTCACCGGCGGCGACCCGTTCTTCCAAGCAGAAGGATTTGCCGAGCTTGCCGCGCGCATCAAGGCTGAGACAGACAAAACCATCTGGTGCTACACAGGCTTCCGCTACGAAGAGCTTCTGCATAACACAGCAGCCCAACAGTTGCTGTGCTATGTAGACGTTCTCGTAGACGGACGTTTCATACAAGCCCTGCGCGATGAAAGCCTCCCTTTCCGTGGCAGCAGCAACCAACGTCTCATTGACGTGCCAGGCACCCGGAGAGAAGGACATATCATACTCTGGCAAAGAGACGATACCTTAACGATTTGACAAGTTATTACTTTTATCTATCCACCTTTCACGATTCTCTTCCATGACCCTATATCCACAACTTATACTTGATGCACTGGCCACAGTACGCTATCCTGGAACAGGCAAAAACATTGTTGAAATGAAGATGGTCGAAGACGATATACGCATCGCCGGACTCAGCGTATCCTTTACTCTCATTTTCGACAAACCTACCGATCCCTTTATGCGCAGTGTCGTAAAAGCCGCTGAAGCTGCCATCCATGCCTATGCCAGCAAGGACGCAGAGGTAGAAATCAAGACACGTTCCCTACAGGCACCGCGCCCAGACCTGCCCGACCTATTGCCCGGTGTAAAAAACATCATTGCCGTTTCCAGCGGAAAAGGCGGTGTAGGTAAAAGCACCGTGGCTGTCAACTTGGCTGTTGCCTTGGCTCGCATGGGCATGCGTGTCGGCCTGCTTGACTGCGACATTTTCGGTCCGTCGGCTCCCAAGATGTTCCAAATGGAAGACGCACGTCCATATAGCGAAAGTGTAAACGGTCGTGACTTAATCGTGCCAGTGGAGAAATATGGTGTAAAGGTACTCAGCATCGGGTTCTTTGTCAATCCTGAGCAAGGCATCATGTGGCGTGGCGGTATGGCAAGCAATGCCTTGAAACAACTCATTGGCGATGCCAGCTGGGGCAACCTTGATTACTTCATCCTTGACACCCCTCCCGGTACCTCCGACATACACCTGACCCTTGTACAAACCATTCCCATTACAGGTGCAGTTATCGTCAGCACGCCCCAACAGGTAGCATTGGCAGATGCCTGCAAAGGCATTGATATGTATCGGAACGAGAAGGTTGGCGTGCCCATTCTTGGGCTGGTAGAGAACATGGCATGGTTTACGCCTGCACAACACCCGAAAGAACGATATTATCTTTTCGGGCACGAAGGCGCCAAAAAGTTGGCAGAAAAAATGCAGATTCCGTTGTTGGCACAGATTCCCATCGTACAAGACATCTGCCAGGGCAGTGATGACGGCATCCCTGCCGCCACCGATCCCGCAAGCATCATCGGACAAGCTTTCATGCAACTTGCCGCCCGCGTAGTCACCGAAACAGACAAAAGACAAGCACAGCAACCGCCCACTCAGATAGTTGGACTTAAATAATCAATGACATAACTGTTTATTGTAAAACATTAATGACAAATATCCTCCCGTTTGCATATTAGAATAATTTACAACAACTTTTATTCTCCAATTTGCATATTAGGATCCCACTAACTCTATTTGACTTAATATAGCAACTATATCAGGGTTAGTATGGCACCTTATTCATACTTCCCATAGCCGTCCGATTTTTTTATGTACGGAAGGCGGACTTGCATTCCACTTGCCTTGAAAATCCTTTACAATAGGGGAACCATGCGGCAAGCCATA